>CAIJED010000112.1 GCA_903819595.1 uncultured Methanomicrobiales archaeon
AACCCCGTTGGACGGGGGCAACTGGTTCATCGTTGTTGGTTATGTTTGTGGTTTGTTCTGGCATGATGCCTGTTCTGGTATACGGTTGCCCGTACCATAATTACACATATGCGCATAATTACTTAAAATATGATCTGTAGAGGCTGGTGCAGGAGTGAAAAAATATCGGAAAATATCGGAAAATATCGGAAATCGAGGAAATTTTCTCAACTGGGTTATCCAATACGGCATATTTTTTGAACTGTGGGACGGTCCCGGTAGTGCATACTATTACTGCAGACGATCACGGGTTAAATTCCTATGTACGTTCGGTCCCGGGCCTGGTCAGATCATAGAACGAGATCAGATACTGGGACCGTTCGGATAACGTCATGGTCTGGGTCTCAACCCTTACCTGATCGATGGTCGCATCGATCAAAAGGTCGTATTTAATCTCTTTCCGCCATCCTGCGGTCTCGAACATACTCATAAAACAAATTCCCAGGGTAGCTGCCTGCGGGTGCTTTACAATAATTATTTTTGCGTCCGTGATAGAAACCGGGACGCCTGGCATGGCAAGCCCACCCATCATGATGAGTGCTTTTGGATGAAGTGGTACCGTCTGTCCTGATACCTGCATCCCGATCTCTTCTTCAAATACAATCTGTTTCGCTTTTTCTTCTTTAAAATAAGGAACGAATACCTGTTCAAGCCCAAGTTCACGAACCGCAAATGCAAGGAGTTCAATAAACGGGGTACAGGAACCTGGGACCCCATAATAGACGATCTGGTCACCCCTGACGAAGTCATTGGTCTCTAGATATTCCTGAAACGGCCGGAGTATGCCGGGGATTCCTTTGAATGGAACAGGGGCGCTCATCACAATCAACTGGATAGTGTGTCAAACATGAAAGGAATTAAAGATGATTATTGTGAGCTACTCCCATGAAAGCGTCATCCCGACACCGACCTCCTGCAGGGGATTAGCACCTGCGAGGGCAATTTTTGCAGATAACGATGTGCAGTGACAGGCGTGCAGCGATGCGAGATGCTGGTTTTGAAGGTACGACACCGTCTCTTCGAGACGAGGCCGGTCCGGCGCAAGAAGGTGGAGGCCCCCGATAATGCCAATAATACGATCCTCCCCACACACCCCTTTCGCGTGTTCTACGATGTTGCAAATTCCCGAGTGAGAGCAACCGGTGATGATGACCAGCCCTTTTTTGCTGCGGTAGGCCAGTGCGGTATCGTCGAGAAGTTCGTCATCATCGATCCTGCCGTCAGGCATCAAAACTTTCCGTTTTCCCGCTGCAGTATATTCAAAGTCAAATTTCCGCTCGATTTGACCCAAAAAAACCAGGTCATCGGTCAGCCACCGTGGACTTGTTGATAACTCCACCGAAACGTGTCTTTGAAGTTCTTCTTCGGTTATTATTGAACCGATATTCGGAACTGGCAGTTTCGGACGTGGGTAGAAACATCCGGGGTGTGCAATTAATGTGGGTCTCCTGACTGGAATTCTGTCCATCCTGGCACGGGTCATGTAGCGGACCAGGTCGGGGAGCCCACCGGTATGATCGTTGTGGCCGTGGGAGAGAACAACCATATCCAGGTCAAGAAGGTCTTCTCCCATATCTTTGGCATTCTTAAGAAACAGGTCTGAATAGCCGGTATCAAAAAGAATCTTCTTTCCCTGTATTGTAATGAGAAATGAGAGTCCAGGTTCTCCGGAAAAATAATGATCAATGATGGTATTATTGTCAACCAGAACGGTAAGTGATAATTGAGGGGCCATGTATTTCTCTTACCCGGTCCGGGTCAATAGTTCTTTTGTTATCATGTTATTTGCACGAGAAGCCGAATGCATCGGGATTGTCCCCATATCTACACCAATACAGGGGGTCATGCAGTTTTCAGGGTAACAAAATCGTCTCAATCGGTTCTTATCTCCATGCTATCAGGCGACGTTTTCCTCCCCTCTTTTCCAAATACCCCACATACACTCTTTATGCCCCAAATGGGGCAGGAGAGAAAAACATGGCAGACTTTGTCCAGAAAGCAAATGTAAAGCGGTCGGTTCGTACTATTACGACACCCATCGCCAGTGTAGCCGCATTGAACACCCTCGTCCAGAATGTGATTGATACCAATCCATTCAATTGCGTGGACCACGTTTCCGCCGGTGTCACGATACCCGGCGTCGTCCGGGGAACACAATCATTCGGCGTCAATGTGTTGTATGAAAACCCGACAACCCTAAAAAGCATGGGGACTTCGACAGCGAAGGCATCATCCGTTGCGGGCTATACCGCAGCCGCTGCTGCACTTGTCGGAAACACCGCACTTGCGACCGCAATCGGCGGTACTGCAATTGAGAACACCGAAGCTGAAGGGTACTCCATGACGCTGAAGTGCCACGACGCGAACGGCGAAGACTATTCGGTCACGTTCACCAGGAAGACAATCTCCATCTCCTCGTACGAGGATGCGGCCATTGTCACCCGCGTGGATACCTGGGCCGACACCAAGCCGGCATTCGCCTAGAACCACCAGTCCAGAACACGGGAGAGCTGGAACATTCCCTGCTCCTTCTTATTTTTCAGCCTCCCGGTTCGGGGAGGTCTCTATGGATATTGAAACTACGGCACTGATCCTCGGGGTCGTTCTTCCGCTTTACCCTTCGCTTTTCCTGATCTATGAGAGGATCGGGAAATATGAGGTAATTTGCGCGGAGTTCGTGACGCTACAGTGCGAGCATGAGAACATAAAGGGAGACTATCATGGAACCAGAATTAACCAACATCATTGAGTGCCTGATTGCGCTTGCTGCGGCGTTCATTGCATACCTGCAGCACCGGAAAGCAACAACGGCGACCGCTGAAACAGCACATGCAAAGCAAACGACCGAGAAGGTACTGAACTTCTTCGATCAGACCGACGATACCGTGACAGCCGCACCACCGGTAGTCCCGGGCCGGTCGTTTAAGATGAACGAAGAGACAAAGAACTGGATTACCTCGGACCGGACACCTGAAGAGCGGGAAAGCTTGCTCCGCCAGGTCGCAGAAGCCGAAGGCAAACGCCTGGGCGTGTACACCATTTCTGTGCCATCGGTATGGTACCATATCGAATATGGGATCCCATCGGGTTCGGGAGGCTCCGGGAAAGGGGTGGCACGATGATCAGGCGGTTTTCCCAGAGGGGGAAATTGGTCATCGGCGGTTGCGTCTTTGCCGCTATTGTGCTTGGTGTGGCGTGTACCGGAATAAACCCGGCCCAGGCAGCCTCGTGCGAGGTGTCGATGCAGGCATCCGGAGATCAGATGCTATCTGGTTCATCAGACTGGACGTGGACCGCTTCTGATGGAAACATCCAGGGCACACCGCCACTCGGAATCGGGCAGGAAGTATTGCGGGGTGGATATTCAGGATCTGTCCTGGTGTCCGGTCCCGGGACGATGACGAGTAACCGGGCCTTTTCGACCGATGAAATACTCGGTTTCTCAACAGTTCAGCAGGTGGATAGCGAGGGGCCCGGGATCCTTGCCGAATCGCTTTCGGTTTATTCATGTGGTTCGCCATCTGTTGGAGTCACTTGTGGAGCGGATTCGCTTGATGTGGAGGGGGCTAATCTTACTCGTCAGGCCTATTGCGAGTATGCAGGGACTTCGACGATGTTCATGACTGATGCTTTAAATTATCATTCGATCGGGGGAATCAGCCAGGAGGATACTGAACAACCGGATTCGCTGGCGATGGATGTTTCCTCATCGGGTAATAGTTACGGTAGCTTTGCTGCGGGATCACGATCGATGATCGGGATTGGAAATACTACGGCACTAGGGTATGTTCACGCTTTGCATGAAAATGTGAGAGTTGACGGGGATTTTGAGATGGGATGGGCGGATGAGGTGGTCTTCGTTTACTTCATCCGTGTAAATATTTCCAGATAATTAATCCTTTTTTTATTTTCCCTCTAACAAAATTAGCCACTCCTCAATATTTAGAGGATATTATTCTGGAATCCTCGTATATACGTACCATGAAATTTGATCTAAAATTAAAATCGCTTGAATTGCACGTATTCGTGTAAATTCATTTGCATTCGTAGTACCGTGGCCCAGTGAGTGCCTTGATAAATTAAGCCGGTTTTCTTTAACATTGAATCCTTTGAAATAAAATGATTCAATATAATCTTTAAATTCCCATTCCGGACCCCCCATAAAAATTGGCTACAATTTCGACCAAAACCCAATA
>CAIJED010000113.1 GCA_903819595.1 uncultured Methanomicrobiales archaeon
GCGGCGGCTAACAACGAGGTAATCATGGGAGGGATTCCTTGACGGTGAAACGATTGAGGGTTTGAACATTGGGGGAATGTGACTGAATCACTGACTTTTCATGCGGCCTTTCTTTGGCAGACCGGTTGTTTCAGTATCGATGAAAAGGATCATGGCTCATTTCCTAAAGGAAACAAAAGTATGGAATTAGTTTTCCCTCTACACGTTCATCATTCTTCAACCCCAACTCACAACATGTCGACGCTATCGACATATCCCAAAAACGTGTCGAAAAAATTGAAAAATTTCGATATTTCATTACCATGGAGTCGGTTATTGATTGGTGCTGCCTGGTTCGAATCCGACCGATCTTGTTCAACATGGTATGACCTTGTGGCACATTGTTAAGATCCACAATTGCTCTCATTGAAGCCATTAATCCAATTAGGGGCATCTCAATTGAAATTTTGAAAAACCCGGATCGACTGTTAAGAACTATGTTAAGACCCCCTTTAGCAGATATCGTCGCTGAGGCCCTATTTTCCCGCATGCAACATGTCGATGCAATCGACATATCCCGAAAACATGTCGAAAAAATTGAAAAATTTCGACACATCACGATCCTTCCGTCAGGATTTTGAGTAGGACCTTGTTGATGTAGATCCGCTCCCGCCCTATTTTCGTTGACTCCAAAACCCCGATTTTCTCCAGTTCCTGCAGGTAGTGGGCTGCCGTCTGGCGTTTTGCGAGACCGGCATCTACTACTGACGACACCTTTGAATACGGCTGGACGAATATCAGCTCAATGAGCTCTTTGGAATACACGGTGGACGGTAGTTCTGACCTGCATTTCTCGGTAGTTTCACGCAGAAGTTTCCAAATCCGCTGAATCTTATAGTATGTCAGTGTCGATGTAACCTCGATCGCATCGAGCATGAAAAGAATCCACTCTTCCCAATTACCTTGTTCAGTTACCGACCGCAATAACCGGTAATAATCATTTTTGTGCTCGATGATATAGTGACTGAGATACAGGACCGGAAGATCCAGAAGGCCTTTGTCAATTAGGTAAAGAATATTCAGAATCCTTCCCGTTCTCCCATTCCCGTCCTCAAACGGATGAATCGCTTCAAACTGGTAATGGATAAGCGATAGCCGGATTAGTGGATCAAGAGTACTATCTTCGGCAATGAATTCTTCGAGATGCTGTAGTTTCTCCCGGACAACTTCCCCTTCAGGAGCGAGATACACCAGGTCTCCCGTTGTCCTGTTCTGGATCTTACAGGGCCCAAACATCCTGACCTGGACCTCGCTCCGAAGGATGTCGTTGCAAACTGCATGGAGCAGACTTGTTGTTATTGAATGGCCGTCTTTGAGTTGGCGGAATGCATGATAGAGAGCTCCCCGGTAATGGAGAACTTCTTTCGTATGAGGATCGGAAGGATTTCCTGGCATCAGGTCGGCCCGGTAAAGTTTATCGCCGGTGGTAACAATGTTCTCAATCTCGGAACTTGCCTTTGCCTCCTGCAGGGGAATTGCGTTGATGAGAATCGTCTGATTAGGAATCAGATGACCCGCTACCTTCAAAGATGCCAATGCCCGATTTGCTGATATGCATTTCCTCAGTATGGCCGTTGATTCAAGGTCCACGGAGGGTGGCAGGGGTGGGAGTTCATTATACGGCCTGGTCCGATCAAAGGTCATATCCCAGCCCCTTCACATTTTCCCGAATAGTCCGTGTAAGTCTCTGCGATTCGGAAAACTGCATCTGGAAAGTTAATGTCAGCCGTTTCATCTGCTCTTCGAACAGTCCACCGTCAGCCTCTATTGCCTGCACCCCGGCATCCATATTATTGCGGAGTTTATCCGCCATCTTCAGGCATTCTGCTTCAAAACCCAGATTAGCGCCATTCGAAGCGGATGAAGACTTTTTTGCCAAGGGAACCAAACTCGGAGATTTAATATTCTGACAATGATTTATCGGTGCTGGAAGAATAAGGCATCGGATTATTTATTTTGTTGATAAGAGGGCGGCATCAGCAATATTACGATCGATGTGATTGACGCGATTGTCGGTATTCTGCTGTCCCCTAACCAGACTGACAGCGAAGCTTCCAAATCTGGTTACACGATTTTCATCGATCTCCCGTCTACACGTTCATCATTCTTCAACCCCAACCCGCAACATGTCGATGCCATCGACATATCCCAAAAACGTGTCGAAAAAATTGATAAATTTCGACATATCATTACCATGAAATCGGTTATTGATTGGTATTGCCTGGTTCGAATCCGACTAATATTGTTCAACATTGTATAACATTGTTAGGAGTTACGCAGTTAATTAGACAAAAGTACTTAACTTCGTTTATTTTGTATTCCCCATATCTTGCAACGGGGGGAAGGTCCGGCAATCTAGGATTAATGTGAACCAAGAGATGTAAAACCAACGGATATCAAGACGGCGGTGCGAATCATGCCCTGTTGCATGCGGCTCAGTTCAATCTAAATTGTTTGACTAAAAAGATAAAA
>CAIJED010000114.1 GCA_903819595.1 uncultured Methanomicrobiales archaeon
CGCAGGGATTATCGGTTTCCTCTTCTTCTCACTGCTCGGGTTGCAATCATTTGCCAGTTTACTGGCATTCCCACCCATCGATCAGATCTCCGTCCTCTATGTAATCTATGCGATTATTCTCGGTATCCTTGGTGCGATAATTGCCCTCCTGATGGGACTCCTGATGAAGGGCATGGGAAAAGCTATGGAAAAGGCATTTAAAAACCGTGTGATGATTCGTATTCTCTTTGCCGGGGTGATCATCGCCGCAGTCTGTTATTGCATCCCGGAACTGATGTTCTCAGGGGAAAGTTCGATTCACTCAATTATTTTGAACCCTGCACAGTTTGGAATTGCACTGTTGCTCATCATGGCCGTCCTCAAAGTAGTGCTTCTTGCCCTGTCTTTCAAAAGTGGCTATCTTGGGGGTCCGATTTTCCCAACGTTGTTTACCTGTACAATGGTCGGGCTCGCGTTAAGCCTGATGTTTCCGGAAGTCCCAGTCGGAATATTTGTATTATGCCTGGAAGTGGCAGTTATCACACTTGCATTAGGTGTACCACTGACGGCCATCCTGTTGGTCGCAGTGATTTCAAGTGTAAATCAGAACATGATTGCATTACTGGTCATTTCAGCAGTTGTTTCCATGGTGCTCGGTTTTTCACTGCGGGAATATCGGGAGAAACAAAGGAAACAAAAAGCCCGGACATCCGTGTAAGATGAAGAATTTTTTTTGTAACGGTACCAAGGAAACGGAAGGTGTATAAGAGCAATATCCTGATACACAGTTGTGTATGGGGCCGTGACATTCACGGGATCAACAGAATGATACAACTCAAATAATCTCAAATATCGGGATTATTAGAATTAAAACCCTGTAAATATCCAGGATAAGCTCTATCCGCAAATGGGGTTAAATGCGGGCGATTTAAACGAGCAAGAGAGGGTCCTGTTAATCCCGGTAAGGTAATACTACCAATCGATCGGATTTTTTCATTAATCCGGTGTATCCTCACTTAGGAGTCCTATTTTTCGGGCACAGTGTGAAAACCAAAGGGTGCGAGGCTGAACCTTTTATCGATCGTCACGTAAGTAAATGGTGATTGGCCTCGTTCCTGCCCGTAAAATTGCAGCATATTATTATAGGTTCCAGTCATTTCCTTGGTAAACAAGGTGGATCCATGAAGAAGTACTCACAACCAGTTTATGCGATAGCAATTTTGTCAGTGATCATTTTTATTTTGGGTTTTCCTGTCAATGCCCAGGCAGAGGTAATTACCGTCTGTCCGGAAGGGTGTAATTTTACGAGTATACAGGATGCGATCAATGGTGCGACGGCAGGAGACACCATCCAGGTGATGAGTGGCACCTATCACGAGGTCATTGAGATCAACAAGTCTTTAACCATTACCGGGATTGCCAGGGTCGGCGAATACCCCCATATCGGAATATATACGATGCCGGTGGCGGTGAATATCAGTGCCCCTGGTGTCACATTTGAGGGTTTTGATATCCACGGTGAAGGTGAGCATGCAATCGAGCTCAAAGCCAGCCATATTACGATCAGGAATGTAACCGTTGGTATCCACCGCCCGGGGTACGAGGGTGACGCAGTGATGGAGGGGATCGGGATCTCTAATATTACCATCTCTGACTGCACGATGCAGTCAACGGGTGGTTACGGGATCTATTTCCAGGACAGCCAGAACCTGACGGTGGAACGAAATATCATCATAGTAAACAACCAGAGTGTCAACGTTTCCCCGAGCGCAATTGCGTCGATATTTTCGCCGCTTCGGTCAGACTACGCAGGTTTTTTATTTGAAAATAATACGGTCACCGGAGGGACGATCGAGTCTTCTGCCATCTGGCCGGGCCAGCAGGGACCCACCGCTGACATCCACAATATCATTATCAGGAACAACACGGTTACCAACAGCCCGGGATCAGGAATATTCGTGAATGCACTACCGGATACTGCGGATACCGGGGAGGCCATGTACCACCAGTCTGATATTGCAATTCTGGACAACCAGGTCTCTGATTCAGAAGATGGGGATGGTATTTCTGTCTGGTGGGCTCGCGATGGCCTGATTTCTGGTAACAAGGTAAAAAATTTAAAAGACTACCAGTCCGGTGTGTATCTTGAGGAATCTACACGCATCAAAGTCGTTAACAACACAATTTCAGACTGTACCGGGGAAGATACGACCGGGCTTGAACTATACGGAGTGACTGCATCTACGGTATCTGGGAACAAAATGGACCGGAACACGTACAATTTTGCGTTCTCGAGTTCTGGCAATCTTTCCCCGATGATGGATATCGATGGGACAAACCTTGCGGATGGGAGGCCGATACGGTATTACCAGGGTTTGGATCACTTTTCAGTCGACGGCAAAGAGGCCAACGGTGCTGCATATTATTTCATCAACTGCCGGGACTTCTCCGCCGCCGGGCTGGCACCCTCCCACATGTATGAAGGGATCACGTACATGAACTGCCAGAATGGCACCCTCACCCATTCGGACGTGGAACATTGTATGGTGGGAATTTCGCTCCTCTTGTCATCAGACTGTATGGTATTCACCAACAGGCTGTCGGATAACACTGCTGGTATCCGGATGTCCGGGTTTAACAATTCCATGGTCTGGAGAAACGAGGTATATAACTCAGGTGAAACAGGGTTAATGATCTCCGGCATTAACCAGGACCTCAAGGTCAGCAATAATAATATCAGGAATAATTCAATGGGTATCATCCTGAGCATCAATCCCCTTGTTGCCGAAAACTATCATAATACCCTTGATGGGAACGAGATCATTGGTAACAACCGGGGATTAATCGTCCGCGGAACAAGAGGTCTGACTGCCACAAACAATGTCATCGGTGATTCAACAGGGAGCGGTATCGTGTTCCAGTATGCCAGAGATACCAGGTTCAGCCAGAACCAGATCCGAAATAATTCAGTCGGCATAGAGATCCTGACCAGTCCATTCGGCAGTTCTGTGACTGGAAACAATACGGTTGTGGACAATTACTTCAATAACTTTAACCAGGTGATCATTCTGCAGCCAGAGGATCCGAAGGGAATCATCCTTCAAAAAGAGATGAAAGATTCACCTGTTTTTGATGAGAAAAAGGATTCGTCAGGTCTGATTGCGGCAGTTCCCTCAAGTGTGGTCAATTACTGGAATGTGACAAA
Organism: uncultured Methanomicrobiales archaeon; assembly: GCA_903819595.1. Lineage (GTDB taxonomy): Archaea > Halobacteriota > Methanomicrobia > Methanomicrobiales > Methanospirillaceae > CAIKOD01. The sequence continues at coordinate 3,185 of CAIJED010000114.1, forward strand.
GACTGCCGGAACGAATATTGTTGGCGGGCCATACCTGGGCGGCAATTACTGGGCATCACCCAATGGTTTGGGGTTTTCAGAGACCCATGCTGACAGGGGCGACGGATTCTGTAATGAATCGTACGTGTTTGACGGGCATAACATCGATTACCTCCCGTTACATACCTATGCCCCGAAGCCGGCATTCCAGGCTGACTTTTTCGTCTCACCCGTGAACGGAACCGCTCCCCTTACGGTGAAATGTACCGATGCATCCGTTGGAAACCCGACCTGGTTCACCTATAATTTTGGGGATGGAATGAGTGCCACGGGACCGAACCCGGCACATACCTACCTGTTCCCGGGTGTTTACACGATTAACATGTCCATTATGAAATATAATACTACGACAAATTCCGTGATGGCGAGCAACGCAACAAAACCAAATGTCATTACCGTGAACAGTGTGCCCATCAATCCGCCGGTAGCACTATTCACCGCATCCCCGACAATGGGGAAGGCTCCCCTGACTGTCTCATTTACTGATCAGTCAACAGGAAACCCTACATACTACAACTATGATTTCGGGGACGGACTCAACGGCACCGGTAAAAACCCGCTCCACACCTACCGGTTCCCCGGGGCTTACAATGTAACCCTGTCCGTTTTTAAATCTGACAGCAATAGCGGGACAACGATAAGCAACATGTCAGTTCGAACGGGCATGATTGTTGTCAATGGAACATAACACAAAAGCCATCTTTTTTTGTCAGGCAGGGACATTATCTGCCTTCCCGCCCCGGGAAAACCAGAACATGGTCAACTGTGGGATATACACGGTAGTGTTGGCTGTATTCGGAAGGAAACGAGGTACAGGGAACGACAATTGTTGGTGAAATTCTGATAACGTTAAAACGGCCTCGAAAAAAAGGGTCAAACTTCCCCCGATGGCGGGAATACGGGATAATCGATTCCAATCACAAAAAATTATATATAGTATAAGTAAAAGAGTAAATTTTATCTGTTTTGGACAAGGTGGCAACAACGAAACAGTGTGGAGATGAGACCGGACAGGGTAGGATTTTGTCATGAAAGATCAGGAATGGCGGCATGCCATTATGATGTGACTGGGTTATTTCACTGGAAATACTCGGAAGCGAGTGCGAGCTGACGGTTGCTCGTTCGCTTGGAAGAGCGGCTAATGGTGATACCAATCCATGCCTGAATCACGTGTTCCATGGTAAAAATATCGGGAGATCCGAAGCATCCGGCCAGAAAATCCGCACCTGCGAGCTGCCCTGTACCGAAAGGGAATGGCTCACATGAAGTACTGTACCTGTAACTTGAAAAAATCGGTTGCCATCTGGTATATGGCACTCTTTTTCGCTTTATTTTTCTTAACCTGCACCGTGGTATCCGCTGATGCGGCAACGGCCTGCCCGGAATTTACCAGGATAAGCACTGGCGGGTTCGGTGACCCGCAGAACAACTATGCATGGTCAGTTTCCGAGTTCAGGGGAGACCTGTATGTAGGAACGGGGCGGAATGTTCCCTACCTTGTTTCGCTTGCCATGAAGAAACAGGGGGTATTCCCGGAAAATATGACAGTCTCCGCCCTGACACATCCCGGCGGGGCACCTCCGCCACAGTTTCTCCTCCCGAACCAGTCACCACCGTCGCGTGAAGACGTGATCACATGGTCAAATGATATGCGTCCGGAGATCTGGCGGTATCACGGGGGCTCCTGGTCACGGGTGCACCAGGCATCCACCTTTATCAACCCGTTAAATGGGTATACCTACCCCGAAGGGATCGGCTATCGTATCATGACTACGTTTAATGACACTGGAGGGACTGATGCCCTCTATGCCGGGGTAGGATTCGGATTTGGACGTGTACTCATTGTAAAATCTACAGACGGGGTCACATGGGTACCCGTCAATACCAGCAGTATCCCATCGCGGGATACCCGGGCAATGGCGTCGTATAATGGGAAGCTCTATGTGGGGACAGCCGACGGGGTCTTTGCATCCGCATCCCCCTCCCCGTATGCAGATACCTGGCAAAAGGTGGCTGGTTTCCAGGTTGCCTCACTCAAAAGTTTCAACGGCCACCTGTATGTCGGGACAGGGAATCCAAACGGCCCGTCTGAAACGAATGGTTTCGAAGTATGGAGAAGTAATGTTGACTCTCCCACCGGTCCTGGCGACTGGACCCGGGTGGTCCAGGGCGGGGCGGGTGACGCATGGAATGTCCTTGCCGCCTCGATGCAGGATTACAAGGGAGACCTCTACGTCGGATCGATGAACCTTCCCTTCGCCACCGGGACCGGCGGCCTGAAGGGGTTTGACCTCATACGGTTAAATCGCAGTGACTCGTGGGACCTTATCGTCGGCAATTATCACCCGAAAATCCCCACTGAACCCCGTGGTCCTCCGCTGAGTGGCTGGCCGTCCGGTTTTGTCAATCCGTTCAACCTTTATGCCTGGTCAATCGGGGAGTATAACGGGGAACTCTACCTGGGGACGTTCGACATATTCAGCTTCGCCCGGTTCATTGGCGATATCCCGGGTGGGTATGACATGCTCATTGAGGCAGTTACATCCATGGAAAGCCCTGGTGCCGGCAGTGTAACTCCGGAGACCGGGGTTCTCACGTCAGGGCTCGGGGAGTTAAAGCACATGAACCCGGGGTATGGCAACGGCACGTACCTCATCCCCATTATTGAACTCCTTGGGAGGGAATTCGGAGGGGCGGACCTCTGGACAAGCAAGGACGGGGTGCATTGGGTCCCGTTGGAACTGAACGGGTTTGGAGACCCGAATAATTATGGATTCCGGACCATGCTTACAACCGGTGACGGGTTCATTATCGGCACGGCAAATCCCTTCACGGGGTGCCAGGTATGGCGTCGCTCCACCCCGGAGAACCCACCCGCCAGTATCACCAACCTCCACAACGTCTCGTTCCGGCAGGACTCTGTCAAATGGGCCTGGACCGATCCCGGATCGCCTGATCTCTCCCATGTCATGGTCTTCATTGATGGTGCATTCAGGGAAAACGTGACCAGGGGGCGCGAGACCTATACGGCCTCTCCGCTGAATCCTGATACTTCTTACGTTATCTCAACACGGACGGTTGGTATGACGGGCCTGGTTAATGAGACCTGGGTAAACAGCACGGCGAGGACGGCCCCGGACGTAAAGGCATGGAAGTTCCGGTCCGATCTCCATAACACGGGGATATACGATGACGGGGGGGAGAGGCCGGAGAGTGGCCTGCGGTGGAACTATTCGACCGGAGCTCCCGTGGATTCGAGTCCTGCGATCGTTGGAGGGGTTGTGTATTTCGGAAGCCCGAACAATTCGGTCTATGCACTTGATGCGGTGACAGGTACTAAACTCTGGATCTTTACAACCGATGGAGAAGTACGGTCAAGCCCGGCAGTTACGGGCGGTATTGTCTATGTCGGTTCTGAGTTTGGTAGTATATCAGAACAGGTTTATCAGGGTAATCTCTACGCACTTGATGGAGCGACAGGGGCGAAGATATGGAATTTTTCCACGAATGCCGGGATCAGATCAAGCCCGGCCATCGTAGACGGTGTCGTCTATTTCGGGTGTTATAATGATCATGTCTACGCACTCAATGCAACGACGGGTGCGGAGATTTGGAATTCACCAGGAGTGTATGCGCAGTCCAGTCCGGCAGTCTCAAACGGCACCGTCTATATCGGCGGTGGAGAAGTGAGTGTTAATGCGCTCAATGCAACGGATGGAAGCGAGCGATGGAGTTTCCCGACTGGGAATTTTATGGACTGCAGCCCGGCCGTGGCGAATGGTGTCGTGTATATCGGTTCATGGGACAAAAATATCTACGCTCTTAATGAGACAACCGGCACCGAGATATGGCATTATACCACGGGGTCCCTGGTCACATCGAGCCCTGCAGTCTCGAACGGCACGGTCTATGTCGGAGGCCAGGATAATAAACTCTACGCGCTCGACGCGGCAACGGGTGCATTCAAATGGAGTTACACGACAGGGAGTTATATCTTCTCCAGCCCGGCCGTTGCAAATGGTGTCGTCTACATCGGGAGTTTTGACCATAAGGTCTATGCTCTCAATGCTGACTCAGGAGTCCTGGAATGGAGCTACACAACGGGAGGCCAGGTGTTTTCCAGCCCTGCGGTGTCGAATGGCACCGTGTATATTGGGTCGAAGGATGGCAAGGTCTACGCGATTGGCTCCACCCCGGAGAACCCCCCCGAAAGTATCTCCGGCCTCAACAATGTCTCATTCCAGCCGGACTATATCACGTGGGCCTGGACCGATTCCGGGTCGGTTAATTTTGACCACGTGGAGGTCTACCTGGACGGGGTGTTCATGGACAATGTGGCCAGGGGGCTACAGGCGTACAATGCAACGTTACTATCCCCGGACAGCGAGCACATTCTTTCAACCCGGACGGTCAGCACGACCGGCCTGGTCAACGAGACCTGGGTGAACAGCATGGCGAGGACGGCACCGCCTGCGCCGACATTCCTCGCAGATTTTACCGTGTCCCCTGTGACCGGGACTGCTCCGTTCACCATACAGTGTACTGATCAATCCATCGGAAATCCAACGTACTGGAATTATGATCTCGGTGATGGAACGTATATGACCGGTCCGAACCCGGTACATACTTACCGGTTCCCGGGCGTTTACACGATCAATCTGTCCATTATGAAATATAACACCACTACGCATTCCATGATGGGCAGCACAACAACAAAACCCGGCATCGTTACGGTAAGCAGTGTCCCCGTCAATCTACCGGTTGCACAATTTGCTGCTTCGCCGGTATCGGGGGCCGCACCTTTGAATGTTGCATTTACCGATCTGTCCACAGGAAATCCGACGTACCTGATATACGATTTTGGGGATGGACTCAATGCAACGGGAGCCAACCCCGTCCATATCTACCGGTTCCCCGGGGTCTACAATGTGACCCAGTCAGTTTTTAAGGTTGACAGCACGAGCGGATCGGTACTTAGTAATTCGTCCGTTCAGAATGGTCTTATTGTGGCAAATGGGATATAATCCCCAACTATTTTCCGGTGAGGTGACCCTTCTGCCCTGTTTTATGAAATTGTATGAGGGCTTCATCATGGGGATCATATACACGGAAAAGTAATACGATGAACAGAAATTCCCTGGGATCCTGGATGACCCCCCAATTTCTCCCATTCCAGGATTTACATAGACGGAGCACTGGTCGGTTGTCCCCGATCACATCATGGGTTTCGTGGCATCTTGTGGTGTGATCACAAAGATGCAATGGCCATCACCTGAAGAATAACAGCGTTCCTCTACGACCGTCACCGGGAAGTCCAGGTGAAACGAGAATATCGCAGTCAGTACACCGGTAGCAAAGACGCAGGAACCGTGACCCGTGACCGGGAGGTCCTCGCATTCAAAACAGCCCCGGACCTCCAGCCTGATCGGTTCGGTACCTGAAAGTGTTATTGCTCCAAGGCCGTGGGCCTGCCAGAATGCGTCCATCTTTTGTACAACGTCCTCCACAGTGTCGCCGGCTACCTGTGGGGCAAGGACTTCGCCTACCTGCCTGCCGGTACGTTCCAGTACCGGGTCAATATTAATGCCCATTGTCATCGCCTGCGTTCGGAAAACCAGTACGCAGTAGCGGAAAAAGGAGACAATATCGTCGTTGACAAAGGGCTGGTCTCCACTGGAGCCATGGTGGTTAGGGGTATGTGTCCCGGCTTCACGGTCGGTGTTGGTCAGTCTGCCGATAACGTCAGATGACAGTTCGATGACACGCCTGCGGCTGTCTTCTGGATCAGGGTGCGACGTGACGAGCCCTGAGTGTATCAGGTCCCGGATATGCACCGATATGGTGGACTTCGCCTTCCCGGTCCGTTCCACGATCAGGTCAAACGGGACAGGACCAGCCGAGACCAGTTCCAGGATCCGGATTTTTATCGGGCTGTCTACAGCCACCACGGAATCATTCGTGGAGAAAAGGCTGACATCCCCCGGCCCCGCTCCCGCCACCTGTCCATGCCTGGCATTCACATATTCATAATGCATCGCAACATTCTTAAATATTGTTCGCATACAATAGAACATTCGTATTATTACGAACAAAGGGAAGATCATGAAAGCAGAATCCTATAAGATCGCAGAAGGCGTCTACTGGGTCGGGTCATTGGACTGGGACCTGCGGACCTACCATGGGTATACGCTTGATGGAACGTCATATAACTGCTACCTTGTCTTTGGTGAGAAGACCGCGCTCATCGACAATGTTTATCCGGGTCACTCGGCCCAGATGTGGGGTCGTATTGTCGATGCATTTCTGAAGGAAGGCAGAAAGGAACAGATTGATATCATCGTCCAGAACCACGTGGAAAAAGACCACTCCGGTGCCCTTGTGGAGATTCATAAAAAGTTTCCGGAGGCCCCGATCTACTGTACTGCGATTGCAGAGAAAGGGCTCATCAGGCATTACCCGGCACTCAGCGGTGCAGATTTTTGCCAGGTGAAAACCGGTGAGACCCTCGACCTTGGTGGAAAGACGCTCGCATTTGTCCAGGCGCCGCTCCTCCACTGGCCAGACTCGATGTTCACCCTGTACGTGGAGTCTGGCATTTTATTCCCGAACGACGCATTCGGACAACATATCTGCTCTGCAAAGAGGCTCGATACTGACATACCCGGACAGGTCCTGATGGATGCCACCCAAAAGTTCTACGCGAACCTGATCGTGCCATTAACACCCCTCTTCTTAAAGAAGGCAGAGGAGCTGACAGGTCTTGGCCTTATCGAGAAAGTAAAGATGATAGCGCCGGCGCATGGTCAGATCTGGACCAACCCGATGGACGTGATCGGGGCCTACGTGGGCTGGGCAACCGGCACATCACGGAAGAACAAGGTGACGATCATCTATGATACCATGCACGGGTCCACCCTGAAGCTCGCCCATGGTCTTGCAGAAGGCGTTATTGCGGGAGGTTGCGATGTGAAGATGTTCAACCTGCATTCAGACGAACGGTCAGAGATCGTCAAGCATATTCTTGATTCAAAGGCAATCATGGTCGGTGTCCCGACGATTAATGACATGCCCTACCCGAGCATCGGTGATATTCTGTACTATCTCCGGGGGCTGCATTTCAACCGGACCGGTGAGCGGTTCGCCTTCACCTTTGGGTCCATGGGGGGCAAGGGCGGTGCCGGTAAGATGGTGGCCGAAGAACTGAAAACTGCGGGTTTCACCATTGTCGGCTCGCAGGAAGTCCTGTACGTGCCCGATGAGTCCGAGCTTGATACCGCGTTTGAGGCGGGGAAGGCCATGGCTAAACGGATCACCGGATAATTATTATCTTTTTTTACACCCCAGGTCCTTCGCTGCAGTTCGCTCCACCTCATTTCGCTCATTCCTGTAGATTCACTCAAAATTTCCGGAGCTGGAAATGAAAGGGACATAGTTATGCAGCCAGGGTGATATCGGGATCATTGGAAGATCCGGGTATTCATTGTTTATCGGAAACCTGGTCGCATTGAAAGGGAAGAAAAAATATGATAACCCTCTTATGCCCGACAAACCTAATGAGGTGGTATGGAGTCAGACCAGGCTGATACGTATAAGAAAGGATTCGGTCTCCTCATTATCTCAATATCTCTCGCCACTTTTATGTCGGCACTTGATGGGACCATTGTCAATATCGCACTTCCTACGATATCTGAAGCATTCAACGTCACCACGAGCACCGTGAGCTGGGTTTCGACTGTTTACCTGCTCGTGATGGCCGGGTGTGTCCTGATCTTCGGAAAAATTTCCGATACGATTGGGTTTAAAAAAGTGTTCCTGGCCGGCTTTTTTATCTTCACCATCGGATCATTTGCCAGCGGTTTCCTCCCTGATTTTATCCATTCATTCCCCGTCCTTATCGGGTCACGGGCGTTTCAGGCAGTAGGGGGTGCCATGATCACCGCGATAGGACCCGCCATGGTCACGGCATACCTCCCGATGGAACAGAAAGGAAAAGCCATGGGCATCGTGCTTACATTCGCTGCCCTTGGTACGGCAATCGGGCCGACCATCGGCGGAGTACTCACGCAGTTCCTCTCCTGGAACTGGATCTTTTTCATCAATGTCCCGGTTGGTATCTGTGCAATCCTGCTCGGTGCGAAGGTGATCCCCTCGATGAAGACCCGGGAACGTACGGACGGGTTTGATAAGGCTGGTGCAGTGCTTATATTCACCGGACTGGCCTCCCTGCTCTTTGCCTTATCTGAAGGGCAGACACTCGGATGGACCGACCCGGTCATCCTCGGTTCCTTGATCCTTGCAATATTCCTGCTCGGCTGTTTCGTCTGGTGCGAACTCAGGGTAGCCGACCCGCTGCTCGAGCTCCGCCTGTTCAAACGAAAGAATTTCCTCATGACCAATATGACACTGATCCTGCTGTTTTTCAGCTTTGCCGGGATTAGCTACCTGCTTCCCTTCTATCTCGAGTACGTCCAGGGATATGCTCCTTCGACAGCC
>CAIJED010000115.1 GCA_903819595.1 uncultured Methanomicrobiales archaeon
CACCCTTCCTGAGCAAAGTCGAATATTTCGCTTCCACTTCCAAATCTTCATGGAGGACGAGATCGATGAGACTTGGTCGCGTAATACCATAGAAGGGAACCGAGTAAGAATAGTTACTCTTTCCGAGCATGTCAGCTTTTGATATCCCCAGCATCACTTCGATTGCCCTGTTCCATGCAATGACTGCCCCGGACGTATCTATTGCAAAGGTGGGATCAGGCAGGAAATCGATAATATCTGAAAGCATCTGCTGGGACTCTCGAAGCTCATCTTCGGTAGTATGGATATGGGTGATATCCCTCATCGATTCTATTGCGCCCGAAATCTCCCCCTTCGCATTGCACAGAGGGGTTGCAATAATCCAGAGCACGGTATGCTTTCCACGAAGGTTGGGGATATCCAGTTCTGCCATGAGCATGCCCCGTTTCCTGTGGAGATCCGGGTAGTGTTTTTTAATTACTGCATCATCCTCCCTGATCACGAGATCGATCAATACGGGTCGGCGGCTCCCGAACATACGAAATGCATGTTCATAATTTCCTTTTCCGATTATTTCGGATGCTTCAACACTGAGAAGGTTGGCGATTGCATAATTCCATGCGATCACCTTCCCGTCCGTATCAATGACAAAGGTAGGGTCAGGCAGGAAATCTATAATTTCAGTGAGCCTGGTTTCTGATTCCCGTTGAGAGTCTTCCGCCCGCCGCCGAACCATGGACAGGTAGGTAATCACCCCTGCGACAAGGATGAAGAACAGCACCCGTACAAAGGCCCCTTCAAGAACGACGGGATCTTGCGAGAACATTACCATCAGGACAAAATAACAACACGCGAGGACTACCGAAAACACAAGCCCACGTTTTATGTAATAGATACATGCGAGAATGATGGGGAAATAGAACAAATTCTGGAAAATAGTCTGCCATCCGAAGATAAGTGAGATGACGCTGATTACCAGGGCGGCAATCGTCAGGAGGGCAATAAAAACAAGGGGCAGCCACCTGTTCTGTGATATTTTCACGATCTGCTCCATTGACTGGCACCGGGATACGAACTGGCACAAATCGCAATCGTCCCGGATGGGCTTTTAATGGAGGATGTAAGGGCCACCCGGTGATCCATTATTACGTAAATGAACGTATTGGCAAAAAAGGTTCGGGTGGCATCTGCGATGGATCTTTCAATGGATGGTTGTGGGACGTCTTTCCGGATAGTAAGGGGCCCGGGTTTATCCATCAGAGGACTTCCTTCATTGTTGATTGATCCTTAATTTTTAAGACCGCGGAACAAAGGACCATCGCAAAAATTTTCCTCTCCATTACCGGGTTTTCATTCCATATTTTCATGTAAGCGAGTCTTTTGAACGTTTTTTTTACGTTGTACCAGGTACCGGTATATTTTGGGATCTGATGGGTTCACACCAGGTGCCCACTCAATTTTTACGACAATAAATTGAAACTGACTGAATGTCCTGAATTTGAGCCTGCGAAGGAACCCGGAAACTGTGTTACAATGGTACCGTGTGAGGTTGAACCGGTCACGGAGGTCATGGACGGTGATCCACCGTTCATCGGCATCATTCTCGTCCATGAACTGTTCGAGCAGTTCGGGAATACCGGCATATCTCCCCATATATACACTCCATCGAGACGGTTCAACAACAATGAAATAAAGGAATCCCTCTCATAACTCAACCCGCGTGACCACGTTCTCCATCACCAGATCAACCGCCATCCAGGCCGGCGTATCCGCATGGCGGAGAATATAGGGGCGTCCTTCGTCACCTGCCTTGACCATTGCCG
>CAIJED010000116.1 GCA_903819595.1 uncultured Methanomicrobiales archaeon
GTACATTATCAAAAGTTATTTACCTACCATGTAGAAAAAGGGATGCCTGAGGTACTGTATGGCAATTGACCCAATCTGTAAAATGACCGTGGATGAAAAGACCGCAAAATTCACAAGCGACTTTAAGGGAAAGAAATATTACTTCTGTGCCCCGGGTTGTAAGAAGAAATTCGACACGGACCCGGCAAAGTACACGTGAGCAATCCAGTGACTGCTGGAGAGTGCTTCCCGAAGCGAAGGTTTTTCCAGTGATCCTTTTTTTATGCCAGTTTTCAATTGTTTTTTTCAAGATAATGAATAGTGATGAGTAGGTTTCCGATAACTCCGGGCTCCACGGTGATTATTTGCAACGACAATTGCCAGGTTGTCTCCTCCATATCAAGGTCGATAGGGAAGATAGCGGAGAATGTGGACCCGCATTCTGATCCCTGTGCAGCGGAGATCGTGAACACATTCATTTTTATCAAAAACAGGACCGTATATATCCATGGAGCGGGATATCGTAACTCCCCATGTCATCGAAGAGGTATACGGCATCCCTGTTATGATTGGAAAATTCGGCGGCGTCCGGTGTGTTATTCCCCCGGGCCTCCATAATTACCTAGGAGAGAAACTATGCACGCACATCACATAAACGATGCAACACAACCAGTAACGTTCGAAGACTGCATACGGTTCCACGGGCATTCCTGCCCCGGCCTTGCCTATGGTTACCGTGCCGCAACCGCGGCTATGGCAGCACTCGGGGTCAATCGGCCGGAAGATGAAGACCTTGTCGCCATTTGCGAGACCGATGCCTGTGGTGTGGATGCAATCCAGATCATTGCCGGGACAACGGCAGGCAAAGGCAACCTGGTCATCCACGATTACGGAAAAAATGCCTTCACCTTCTACAACCGGAAGGATGGTAAAGCAGTCCGGGTCACATTCCACCGGAATGAGGTGACAGATGCCGGAGATTTTGCTTCATTGAGGGCCTTGGTCTTCTCAGGGAAAGCCACTGACGTGGAAAAAGCACAGTTCCACGAATTAAAGGACAAGACTACGGCGGACATTCTACATGCACCTGCTGATAAGCTCCTCAGGATAGAGAAAATTACCATGGAGGCCCCGAAGAAGGCCCTGATCTTTACATCAGTTATCTGTGAATGCTGTGGAGAGTCCGTTGCTGATGCGAAGACCCGGAAGGTTGACGGAAAACATGTCTGCATGCCGTGCGCAGAAGGGACGCATATCGCAAAGAAAAAATAAAAAATCTCCCTTTTTAGATGGATGTAGGGACCATGAACTTTGAAATTAAGCCGATTGGGTTTGTACGTTCCCCGTACAGGGAAAAAGAGGATGCACCCCGGCAGGGTCGGTTATCGGATACCGTTTCGGAGATCGTTATTGATGAGCACTATCTTCCAGGCCTTGAAGATGTTGAAAAGAAGTCGCATCTGATTGTACTATGCTGGTTCGACCGGGCTGACCGGACGATGCTCAAGGCAACTCCCCCTCATGAAAAGATTGAGCATGGGGTATTTGCCACCCGTTCACCAAACCGTCCTAACCCTGTGGCATTTTCAGTGGTTGATTTACTCTCACTGGATGGGAATATTCTCCATGTCCGAGGACTTGATGCCCTTGACGGAACCCCGGTTGTCGATATCAAGCCTTATTCTCCGGATATCGATTGCGTGAAATAAATAATGGGTGATAAAAAAAAGAACCCCTTAATTAGTCGTTAGCGGGACTATTACCTGTGCATGCCTTTTGGCACCGTTATTTCGAACCGTGCCCCTTTTCCCTGTCCGCTGTTTTCGTGGATCGAAATGCCGGTGATTGCAAGTATTTCGCGGGAAAGGAACAGGCCAAAACCGGTATTCTTCCCAAAACCTCGTTCAAAAAGACGCTTCTTATCCACAACTGATATCCCTGCCCCGTTATCCTCGCATACGATTACCAGGCCTCTATCAGATTCACCGGATGAAAACCTGATAGTCGTCATGTGTTCTCCCCCGTATTTTGTGGCATTGTCCATCAGGTTGTAAAAGACCTTGATGATGAGCGGGTCCGCATATATTTCAGAACCGGCCGGGAGATCGTTTGCGATCTGGATTTTTCCGAGTGCAATATCCTTTACTGCGGTCTCTACGAGTGCGTGGGTGTCCTGCCAGGTGGGTTCATTGACCCCGATACTCTCATAGGTCTTGGTGAACTGGATCATGGTAGCAATGCGTTTTGCAGCGCCCGATGCCTTCTGACAATATTCATGGAGGGTGGGATTTGGCTGTTGTTCTTCAATGATATCGAGATATCCTAATAAAACGGTCATTTGGTTATTGATGTCGTGCCGGGTAATGCTGGAAAGCAGGTTGAGCTTTTTGTTCGTTTCCTTAAATGCCTCTTCCGCACGTTTTCGGTCTGTGATGGTCCGGATGGATTCAATCGCGCCTCTGACCGTTCCATTCCGTTCGTAAAGCGGTGACGCAATTAACCAGAGATATTCACCTTTTCCCCCGTTCAAGTTATTTATAAA
>CAIJED010000117.1 GCA_903819595.1 uncultured Methanomicrobiales archaeon
AGAAGAGGGAACTGGTTGATCATCGTTTATCCCGGGATGGGTAAATGGAAGTGAACGGACCCGCATAGGGTCGGTTGGACCAGGGATATCTGTTAACGCCCGTTTCGCTGTAAAGTGACGGTGGGCTCGTTTCGCTGCAATGTAAAGGACCTGGACTGACTGCATGGCTCTGAGGACCCGTAAATAACGTGCGATACCAATACCGGTTCCTGATAACAATGCAATAGCGGGAATGCCTACAATAAGAACGTCGACGATATGCCACGGCGCAATAACATAGGCGTACCGGTCGTGTGCAACAATCAGGCGGCAGATATATTCGAGAACGAAAAAGATCCAGATTGCAATATCGATGATCGCTAGAAATGCGGCAATGGTTCCCGGTAGTTGTGCATAGTCCAGGAGCAGAAGAATTGGGACCAGTAGAAGCGCAAGGACTCCCATAATCTGTTCCCGGAAGATACCGTCCACAAGCTGCTGCATCTTTTGGTCATGTTCTTTTTGCGCAATGTGGTTCCAGTCCCGCCAGGAAGCAATGCGTACTCCGGTCGGGTTCATCATGTTCGTTTCATTGAGGGGTGCAGTGACCGGGGATTGTTGTACACCTTCAGTTTTCTTTTTCATACATGCTCCGTTGTGCAAAGGGAATTTGTGCCGGTAAAACCCGGAATTTTTCTGATTGTTTATTCCTCTTCAAAGAAGGTTAGCCCTGTTCGTGGCCAGGTGATGGATCTGGTGACCGGGGACGTGACCTGGATAAGCGATTTCATCGCACGCCTGATTTATAAGTGCCGCTTTTTATCCTGTATACACGACTTCGCCAGGTGCCGCATGGTCAATGGGACATCCACATCATTTGGGATATCAGGCATTCACATGTGGCAAATACAACGGTACCAAAAAGATTTATCCGGCACGTTTTTACTCAAATGTTTTCTTAAAGGATTGAGATCTGAAAAGTTTCTCCGGAATTACTGGTTTCCCTATCCCTGGTTTGAAAGGACCTGGATAACAGAATCGTCCCAGGTTCTGATCTGATCTTTACCTTTCTGTGGCGGACTATGTGATATAATCTGATCACAGACCTGTCTAATATACATTTTAGGTCTCTTTAATACTGGCAGATACCTCGATTATCTCTGGAACAAAGGTGTTTGTGTTATTTTACAACACCTGTGAAACCGGGAACCTACATTCGATTATCACGACATTTTTGTATTCCTACCACCCAATCACTCCACCACAAAACGATATCCCCTGTTTTGTTCGTTTAAATCGACCGTATATTCCTTTGTTTTAGTATGGTTGAAAACCTGCCGGGAATTATTGGTGTTTCTGAATTTTGTGTGCAAACTGATAAAATAAATCGATTTCTTTTCTCCAGGTTCTCCATCTGTAATACCTTCAATCAAGGTAGGCCGGGAGGGACAAATGAACATTGATTATTCATTTTTCGCAATCCGTGCGCATTCTTCATCTTTTTAACTCTGACTCTCTGCAGATACTTCATCAAGGGCCATCATCAACCCTCCGAAGATGGTCAGGTTACTCGTCACGATCTCTATCAATAATTTAAAGTTCCGCAATTTATTCGAAAACACAATTACATAAACAATTGGTCAGGACCGTGTAATCATGAACTGCCTTTCCCGGATTCAGTTGCCGCACAAGATACAACCCTTTATTTCCGGTGTAATCTCAACTACTAGTTCATGCAGACGCAGACCGGGATCAGTCTTAAACGGTATAAGGAAATTGGAGAAGTCCTCTACGAATGGGGATTTGGCACGACACTCCTTGAGGACCTCTCACCAGGTCTCAGGAATATGAATATCGGTAACCGGCTCCACCCACAAATCCGTGGAATGACGGTGTACGAGCGGATGAGGCATGTCCTGGAGGACCTCGGGCCGACATTTGTAAAATTTGGTCAGATCCTTTCCACCCGGAGGGAGATGATATCCCCGGAAATATACGAGGAACTGATAAAACTCCAGGATAAGGTTGCGCCTGTTCCATTCGAAGACCTCCGTTCAACCCTGGAACAATGCTGCGGGCCTCTTGATGAAGCATTCTCATCATTTGATACGGTGCCGTTTGCTGCTGCGTCCGTCTCACAGGTCCACCGGGCAGTCCTCAAAGACGGGACTGTTGTTGCTGTTAAAATCCAGCGCCCCGGCATCAGGGAGGCGATCGAGACCGACCTGCCACTGTTTGAGAAAATGGCTGAGAGGATCGAGAAACTATCACCTGATGCCCGCGTGTTCAGCCCGAAGCTCATGGTACAGGAGTTTGCCGTCCAGATCAGGAAGGAACTGAATTTTACGCACGAAGGAAAGAATTCAGAAGTCATTGCTGCATCCATGGCTGATATTCCGGAAATAAAAATTCCAAAAGTGTATTGGCAATATTCCGGGGAGAAGGTCCTTACGATGGAATTCGTCACGGGGTGCCGAATCGATGATGTTGCTACGATTCTATCCTATCAGGTCGACCCGGTGCACATTGCCGATGTAGGTTTTCACGCATATATCAGGCAGATATTCAGGGACGGTTTCTTCCATGCCGATCCGCACCCTGGAAACCTCCTGGTATCACCTGATGGTCGCCTGATTTTTCTGGACTTCGGGATGGTTGCACTGATCAGACCGGAGCGGCGCAAGATCTTCATCAAGGTGTTGATGTCGATCGTCGGGTGTGACGTTGACACACTGGTTGATTGTTTCGAGAAACTCGGGCTCGTATTCAGGAAGGAAGATATCGAGCCGTTAAAAGACGAGTTATACGCGGCCCTGCGAGAGTACCAGACGTCTGAACTTGGCCAGATGAACGTCGGGACCGCCATGGATTCCCTGCCAAAAATTATGCAGAAATATAACGTCGAGGTGCCGGGCTCACTGATGATGGTCCTCAAGGTCATCTGGATGATCTTTGCTGTTGCGGTAAAACTGGACCCAGGGTTCAATTTCAACCAGAGGGTACAACCGTACGTCGATGAAATTCTCGAAGGCAGTTACCTCTCTGCAGAGACCTTGAAGAAACTACCGATAACCTTCATGGAACTGGCAGAGGGCGTGATGAATATTCCGAAGGCGATCAACCAGACCCTCAATACGATTGGAAAAGGTGATTTTAAGCTTGAGATTGAGGCCAATGACTTGAAAACACTCTCGACCAGCATTCAGCAGTCATCGGGAAGGATCATGATATCCGTGATTATCGCGGCGATTGTCATCGGGTCCTCGATCGTAGTTCATGCTCTTGCATCAGGTACAACGATATCAAGTTACCTCTTTTATGCGGTATTCTCTGTATATTTTATTGCGATCCTGGTTGGGATTGTGGCCCTGTATACGATGATGAAAAAATAAATTTGAGTCCTGGTAACCGGGGCTCATACACTTTTGAACAGTTTCCAACCAAAAACGATCGATACGACCCCAAGAAGGACGCACAAAAGTCCCACAATTTTTTCAAAGAAGTGCATGATTGCGGGGAGGTTGAACAAGAGGGCGATACCGATAATGACCAGGATAATACCTGCGATAAATGCTATAAAAGCGATCCAATCCATTGTTATCATTCGGGATATGACAATGCAGGATTTATAATTAACGAATCCGTCTTCTTTTACAGGGGTCCGGGTCAGTCCATATATTAACGAAAGATGCAGAAATCTTCCCGCACGCTTTTTCAAAATATTTTTTAGTCATTGGAAATGAATGAGGTACTGGAATTGTTCTATGGATGATACGCGGCTGAAACCATACTATTCATCGATTATTTTTGTTATTATCGTCGTTTTTATGCTTGTCTCCCTATGGCTCAGGGGGATTTCGGCCGCGACTATCGATTTGTCCCACTATAGTACGTATTATTCTTCAGATGGATGGTACAATTTCCGCCAGATAGAATTAATGATACAGAATTTTCCGCACTATGCATGGTTTGATCCCATGACCGCTTACCCGGTTGGTAAATCAATTGACTGGGGGCCCTTATTCCCATTTATTGCATCAGGCATCTCCATCCTCTCCGGTATGACCGCCCGGCCGGACATGATGGTGATTGCATCGTGGATTGGACCCGTATTTGCCGCACTGATGGTTCCGGTTGTATATTTTTTGGGAAAACAGATCCAAGACTGGAAAACCGGGCTTGTCGCAGCAGGATTAATCGCCTGTTTGTCAGGTCTGTTTTTTGTTTATTCAGCGTTTGGGAATGTTGACCACCATATACTGGAAACATTTTTTTCGACGCTTTTTTGCTTCTTATATCTTTTTACGTTGAAATATTGGCTGTCACCTGCGGATGAGACTAAAAAATACTCCACTCTCATCACTGGTTTCGGGCTATGCCTCCTCGCCGGGGTTGTGTATTTCATGGGATACCTGAATATACCGACAATAATTCTATTTGGGCTCATTGTTGCAATATTCACGTTTTTTATATTTTTTCTGGACCGCCTGGCAAAAAGAAGTTCATATTCTATCTTGATCACAAATCTGGGAGTTTTCCTGCCGGTTATCCTGTTCATGCTCATATTTGGTGTGAAACAACCAGGGCTGTCCTTCCAGCAGTATAGCATTGCACAGGTCTTTGCAATTTCTGCCATTATTGCAGAAACGGTTATTTTATTCGTTCTGTCTGAGAAAATTAGAGATACGAAACTGTTTTTATTATCTGTCGTGGGTATCATTATCGCATTTTTTGTTGCAACCTGGTTGCTGGCCGGTGATGTGATCCTGTCACAACTGACGACTTTTTTCGGGCAGCAGCGGGAAATCACCACGATTATCGAATCAAAACCCTGGAATTTTGCATTGGCGATCAATTCGTTCAACTTTGCGTTATTCCTTGCCTTGATCGGTTTTATCATCCTTTTGTACCAGTTATACCGCAAAAAAGAACCGGCACACCTGTTTTTAATGATCTGGTCAGCGGTGGTGTTTTTTGCTACGGTTCAGCACTTCCGGTATGAATATTATTTTGCGGTTAATATTGCGCTTCTTTCATCGTTGTGTATTGTGGCAGGAATAACAACCGGATTGGCCATGCAGGGTAAGGACACAAGGATTGCTAAACAGTCTGCCGTGCAACCCGGCAATAAAGTTTCTGATAAGAAGGAAACAGTTGCAACCGCGAAAATTCGCCACGGCAAAAAGGAAAGGAACAATCATCCGCAATCACATTCCAAAAAATCAGGAATTAACAAGTTCATTGGTGGTGCGCTCCTGGCCTGCGTTATTCTTCTTGCTATTCTTACTGTTGTCCTGTCAATTCAGAATGATGTTGCCCATTCAACAACCCCTGAACGCCTGATCAATAAAAACTGGGTGGAGACCATGGTATGGTTACCTGGCCACACTCCCGATCCCGGGGTGAACTACCTGGGTGAATATCAGAAGGATAATTTTGTCTATCCGAAGCAGGCCTACGGGATTCTTGCCTGGTGGGATTATGGGCATTATATCACATTCATCGGGAAACG
>CAIJED010000118.1 GCA_903819595.1 uncultured Methanomicrobiales archaeon
ATCAGATTTAAATATAACCCTTTTAATCAGGCAATTTCGTAATTACGCTGTATATTTTTGGTGATATTGGATTTTGGTCGAAATTGTAGCCACTTTTTATGGGGGGTCCGGAATGGGAAATGCAGGGGTGACAGGTATGTCCGGAACGATACACCTTCATGGGTATAGTCATATACAATTGACTCTCCGGAAAGGGCACGCAGGTGCTGGCTGATTACCGGGTGGGACGGGTCACTTGTGCTGAAGAACTCATACAGCGTCATTCCAACGACCTGGTCAGGTTTGAGACCGATCAAGGAAAGTCCTGCGCCCTGCGAAAGGGTGTACTTAAGGGTCCGGTCAACGGCCCAGGCGGTCCCAGGTAAGTGATTCATGGCAGAGCGGAACCGCACCTCGCTTTCCAGAAGGTCTGACTGGGTTATACTAATTTCATCAAGGTTCTGGCGAAGTTCTTCTTCGGTTGCAGCAAGTTCTTCAAAGGCCGCACTAAGTTCCTCGTTCGTACGACTAAGTTTTTCTTCAGCCCGTTTGCGTTCGGTGATATCCTGCAATGTCTCTACGGCACCAATGAGGGCTCCCGTAACATCGTAGATCGGGGATGCGGTGAAGAATAGCCAGGTACCTCCTTTCATGGTTGGGAAAAAGTCGGTTACCTCGTATGCGCCGTTAATTTTTTGAGAGGGCACAAATTTACCCTCATACCATTTCGGTATTTCGTCAAATGCCTGGTTCACAATCAGATCGGCCAGCGAAGGACGATTTGCTTTATAGAATGCCTGGCCAGCAAGAGGTTTGCCGATGACCAGATCAGCAGATATACCAAGGTAATCCTCGAGTGCCTGGTTCCATGACGTGATCTTATGCTCATTGTCAATGACAAAGGTCGGAATTGGTGATCCCTGCACAATTGACTGAAGATATTGCCGGCTGGCCTGCAGAAGCTGCTGGCCTGCAGCCAGTTCAGTATAGTTCTGCCGGAGTTCTTCCTCTGTTGCGGCAATCTGTTCGTACGCAGCGTTCAATTCATCACTTTTACGGATCCGTTCCTCTTCATATTCCATGTGGGCAGTGATGTCATCTACCGCGACAATAGTAAACCGTGCATGTTCAAATTCGACAGGTTCGATATTCACACTGAGCCAGCGCTGCTCGGGTTTCCCATTGATGAGAAAGGAATGATCGATAACCACCCCGTTCAGGCTCTTCCCTTCGTTCAGGACGATTCCTATCCCCTTCCTGAGGGGACATTCAGGGCAGGATGTTGAAAAACCGCACCCTCTAGGTTCCTCAGTGCTATGGACACACCCAATCCCACCTCCAGCACGCTTCCCGATGATTTCAGCCGGTTCACGGAATACAATTGACGCGATATACTGATTTGCCTGGGTAATGACATAATCCTGGTTTATGAGCAGGAGACCCACGGGTGCCGTTGATAGGATCTTATGGAAATTTTCCCGTTCCCTGATAATTTGTTCCTCAAATTTCTTGCGAACAGTAATATCCTGGATGACCCCGCGGACTTTTATGACGGTGCCCGATGCACCTCTGTAAAGATGGCCGACAGAATGGAGAATTTTTTTACCTGATGCATCAGAAGGGATGATATCATATTCAAGGTTATATTCCTCACCGTTTTCGATGAGATTTTCCAGGGCAAGCCGTACTCTCTCCCTTTCAGGTATGCATACCCCAACCTCATCCAGGTGTATGGTCCCATCCATTGAAGATGGATACCCGAAGATCCGGAATACTTCCGGTGACCCCCAGAGTATTTTTGTTACAGGGTCAAACTCCCAGCTTCCAATCCCGCCGATAGACTGGGCCATGCTTAACCGTTCTTCATTTATCCGCAACGCATCTTCAGCTCTTTTTCGCTGGATGGCCTGCTGAATTTTATGACCCAGTTCGGCAAACTGCGATTCCGGCTCACCCCCTTTCTGGAGGTAAAAATTGACCCCATTGTTGATAGCCTGGATTACGACTTCTTCCCGCCCTTTACCGGTAAAGAGGATAAAGGGAAGATCTCCATGACGTGAACGTATCTCTTTTAGGAAAACGATTCCATCCATTCCCGGCATCTGGTAATCGGAGACGATAGCATCAAAAGAACGGATTGTAAGGATCTCTAAACCACAGGAGGCAGAAATTGCCGTTTCAACCTGGAACTCGCCAGTATTTTCCAAAAACAGTTTCCCTAGTTCCAGGAGGCTATTTTCATCGTCTACATAGAGCACCGAATACATAAGGAAAATATCCCCTGGGCAATTACTTCAGAATTATCAGATATTTGTTAAGAGGTAGTTAAATAATAGATGGGATTGCGGGGCAAATTTGCTTTCCAGATACCAGTAATTAAAATACAAAACAAAGATTATTGAAATTTATGGGATATAGAGGACGTAATTTCTTTCATTGCAGCCTTAACCCTGGCCATTAATGTTTTACCGGGATTCACACACGATTTCGTTGCTCTCTGTCCCACATACCTGGCATAATGCCGGGTAATACCTGGCAAAACGCCCTTCCCGCACTTCTGTGACCATCCCTTCGGCGATTAGGCGGTGCATCCATCGTGTCACTGATGGTCCGGCCAGTCCCAGATTATCCGCAATCTCTCCACGGGTGATACCGGGATTTGCCCCTACGAGGGAGATAATGCTGTTTGTTGTCGGGTACTTCTGGAACAGGATCTGCTGCTGGTCTGCATGATCATACCGCCCATGGTTTTCGAAGAAATGATACCCGCCACCCTGCTCGATGCAGGCAATTTTATGCATCCGATCAAGATATGCGATATGATACCGCAATGTATGCAGGTTGATACCTGTTAATGAGGCAAGCATCGGGACATCTATCCCAGGGTTCATGAGGATTGTCGAATAAATCAATTGCCTCTTCTCATGCTCGAGGATATTTTTCCCGGAAAGACGCCGGTAGCCCCGGAGCATTACTCTTCGTACGGGTGCATTCCAATCAACCGGGTCCCGCTGGAGTTCCCGTTGTACCTGGCATGCCGGAGAGCGTTCCTGGCCATTGCGGGCTGCTTGTGGCATCGGCCCGTTACCCCTCTCCTGCATCATACCATTATTACCAATTCCCGCAGGTCCCGCACCATATCGGTACGCATGACCCATGCCTCCCCTGACCGTGGACTGATCTGCAATTCCCGGGTTGGTGCTATCGCTATACGGTGCCAGCGGTAGTGCAACAAGGGTTAGCATGAGAAGTACCAGTACAAAGGTTCCGGGTTTCATCCTGCTAAGGACGTAGTAGTGAGGAATTATATAAGACCACAGAATACGGCAGATGTTCTTCTTTTCAACGATTTACAGGTAAAAGCGTCATATGTAGCTGCCGGTCTGAGAAATGGTTTATCACACAGGGTTAACGTATGATGCAGGACCGGCAGAACGTGGATCAATCGTTCACCAGGTTGCCGGCAATCAATGGAGGAATAAATCCATGATGAAAAAAATCTTGATTTGTGCGATTATCGCACTGGTCCTCGTCCCTGCAGCTGCAATGGCAGCAGGGTTCGGAGGAAAAGGTACAGGTGCAGCATCAGGCCAGGGTCAGTGCCTGCAGGATGGACAGAACTGCGTGAACCAGACCTGCCAGCAGGTAACCGGCACCCAGGCACAATACCGCTCTGGTACACTGCAGAATGGAGCAAACGGAGCCAAAGGAGCCCAGTGCTCAGGCAATGGTCAATGTGACACGGTAAAAAACCAGGCCCGTTCCATGCTTCGTCTTCATGATGGATCATACGGGGGCTGTAAGACTACTACGTGAAGAGCACGTACAATGTAAACTGGACAAATTCCAGTAACCATTTATTACTCTACAATTTGATGAGGTATACTATGAGAAAAATAACCATTAATGCCATTGTAGATATCGGTTGCCTGGTCACGTTCATTCCATCGCTCATTTCCGGGCTCGTTCTGTATCTTGTCCTCCCATCCGGAGGAGGCCGGGGGAACAGCTGGTCATTGTACCTGAACATTCCACGAAGCCAGTGGCTGAATATGCATAATTACACGTCCCTGATATTTGCAGCCCTGATAATCATACACCTGCTCCTGCACTGGATGTATTTCCGGAATATCAGGAAATGTTTTATCACGAAACAAAAAGCGGGCTGTGACATCCCGAACCAGTAATCTTCTTTTTAGGGCATGGATTATTCATAAACAGAAATGGCATTTTTATGCACAACTGATCATATTTTAAACAATTATGCGCATATGTGTAATTATAGTGCGGGCAACCGTACACACAAGGGTAGACACAATGCCAGAACAAAAAACAAACAAAACCAACAACGAAGAATCAGTTGCCCCGGTTCAACGGGGTTGTATCGATGAAAACACCTGTGCATGCGGTGAAAAACATGGACCTGATACTGCAGATATCAGCCACCGGGATGCCTGCGTATCTCCTTTAAAATTCGGAGGCACATGCTGCTGCCAATCCGATGAGGCTGTTGAACCTGCACGCCACCGCTGCGGGCATGGTCCCCGCTGTCATTAAAACACCGGCCCTTAAAAATCAATAATTCATGGAATAGGGAAAATAATGGACCTGTTTTCACACGATCCCCGAATTTGCGGAAAAGATATGAAATCCAGCCAAAAAATCACGGGAATATTGATTCCTAAAACAATACCATGACTGATCAGGAAGACATCGTGGCGGACAGCGAAGGACCCGTACCTAACCCGTGCCCCCGCCGGGGCAGACCCCGCATCAGGCGCATCATTGAAGGCCCAGGGGAGTCGCGGTGCTACGAGCCACGCTGCTGTCCCGGGAAGGAGGATGCCGGCATCTCGCTGAAACCGGAGGAGATCGAGCTGATCAGGCTTATCGATCTGGAAGGCCTGGAACAGGAAGAGGCCGCAGAGAAACTCGGGGTCTCCCGCAAAACCGCATGGCGGGATCTCCAGGAAACAAGGGCCAAGATCGCCGATGCACTGGTCAACGGGAAAAGGATCGAGATGTCCGGTTGTATAAAAGCGGCAGAAGGCCGATGCCCGAAATGCCCCCGATAACCCGCCTGATTTTTTTTTAGTCCCTTCACTATCTTTAAGTATTTTTGCTCATATGGGTAATTACGGCTTTCCCATGAAAAAGCCATGAGGCCACAAAATGAGCAACATACCCAATAAAATACCTGTCAATTATACAGAGGCTGCCGAAATTCTCAAACAATTACTTAACCTGAAAGGTTCTCCGGTAGCGATCAAATTTGCGATGAACAAAGACGAAATCCCCACAGGCATGGAGGAACTTGACAAAACAATACGGCATTGTTCCATGGTGAACCTCGCCCGGAATGACGGGAGAACCTTCTATGCCACTGCCGGAAAACACGAGTGCAATGGTGGTGCATGGTCACTTGGCCTCAGGGAGATTACCCCGACCCTGAAGAGCGGGGATTTTTATTTCAAACTGGGAAAATACAACAGCGCTGCTGCATGCAAACGGACCATCGACAAGGTCCCCCATCTGGGCACTGGCGACACCTACGCAACATTATACGCCCCGCTTGAAAAGACACCCTTCACCCCGAACGTGATTATGATCGTATCAACACCACGGAACATGCTCAAACTTTCCCAGAGTACACTCTTCACGTTGGGTGGGAGAGTTCATGCAGAGTTCTCCGGAATCCAGTCGGTCTGTTCTGACGCAACGGCCCAGACGTACCTGACAGGACGGCCGAATTTCTCGCTTGGTTGTGACGGGTCGAGGAAATTCTCCGGGATTGCTGATGATGAGATGGTGATGGGGTTCCCGGCCGAGATGCTGCCTGAGATCGTAGCAGCCCTGAAGATTGTAATTGGTGCACCCGGTTCCAAATAGCGTGGTAACAAAAAAAGGCATTACATACCATATCGGGTACTAATAAAAAAGAGTGCAGGTGTTATCCGGTGAACCGGTACACAACCGTGGCACATTTTTTATCCCATTATTTTTTGCATTATTCAACCATTTTCTCCAACTTATACAGGAGCAATTCTGACTTTTTTTGCATCCGGGGTATACGTTTTTAACAGAAGCGAGAGACTGACTACCGTGACGGAGCTGAGCGCCATCGCAAATGCGGCAAGTTCCGGCCGGAACGTGATGCCATAAGATGGGTACAGGACCCCCGCTGCAACGGGTATCAGGACTGAATTGTACGCGAAAGCCCAGAAGATATTACCCCGGATCCTACTCATCACCTTTTTAGACAACTGGATCGCTGACACCGAATCAAGAAGGTCATCTTTTATCAGGACGATATCGCCACTCTCAATTGCGATATCAGTACCACTTCCGATTGCAATTCCCACGTCCGCCTGGGCGAGAGCTGGTGCATCATTGATCCCATCCCCGACAAATGCAACGATTTCCCCTTTCTCCTCAAGTGCTTTCACTTCACTTGCCTTGTCCGCCGGCAGGACCTCTGCGATTACATGTTCGATGCCAATCTGGCTGGCAATCGCATTCGCGGTCCGCCGGTTGTCACCGGTGATCATAACAACCTTCAGGCCCATTTTTTTCAACTGGGCAATGGCTTCTTTTGTTGTCCCTTTCAGGGTATCGGCGATTGCGATAACCCCTGCCATCTGATTACCTACGGCGATAAGAACGGCGGTTTTCCCATCCCGTTCGAATGTGATAACCTTCGATGCAACATCTTCAGGGACAGTTATTCCCATTTCAAGCAGGAAAAGACGGTTTCCTACAAGCACCTGTTCACCAAGCACATATGCTGATACTCCTTTGCCTCCGGATGTATCGAACCGGTCTGCACGCTCGATTATTATCGAACGGCTCTCTGCCTTCCGCACTACTGCCTGGGCAAGCGGATGCTGGGAATTCTTTTCGACCCCTGCAGCAATGGAGAGTAATGTGTTTTCGGTAATCCCTATGGGCAATATGTCGGTAACTTCGGGTTTACCTCTTGTAAGGGTACCGGTCTTGTCAAATACCACGACGGTCACTTTTTCAGCAACCTCAAGCGCCTCACCATTCTTGATGAGGACCCCAAGCTCCGCTCCCCGTCCGACTCCGACGGTAACTGCCGTTGGCGTTGCAAGACCAAGGGCGCACGGACAGGCCACCACCAGTACCGAAATCAATGCCGTGAGAGCGAAAAGGAGTGTGGAACCAAGGACAACGTACCACACAATGAATGCCACTGCAGCGATGATGAGTACAACAGGGATGAAATAGGTGACGGCAACATCAGCAATACGCTGCACCGGTGGTTTCGACCCTTGTGCGTCTTCAACGAGCTGAATGATCTGGGCGAGGACCGTCTCTTTTCCTACCTTAAGGGCTTTCACCGTGATTACGCCGTTCTGGTTTATCGTCCCCCCGACAACCCTGCTCCCCATGGTCTTAAGCGGCGGGACGGGCTCTCCGGTAATCATTGCTTCGTCGACATAACTCTCCCCCCCGGTAACCTCCCCGTCCACCGGTACTTTGGCACCGGGCTTTACAACGACGATATCTCCGACAATAACGTCTTCGACAGCAATTTCCTCCTCCTTTCCATCACGTATAACAAACGCTGTTTTGGCACGGAGACCTGCAAGTTTTTTAATGGCATCAGAAGTTCTTCCCTTTGCCCTTGCTTCAAGGTAACGCCCGAGCATCAGGAACGATGCGAGCATGATGGCGGTATCGTAGAACATAAACTCGTTTGTGAGTATTATCCCGAATGTCCCCATCACGCTCGCTGTAAATGCCACCCCCGTTCCCATCGCATACATAACATCCATGTTGAGCATGCGGTTCCGGATTGACATGGATGCAGCACGGAAGATCGGATACGCGACATAAACAAAAACCGGGGTCGATATAATGAGCATCAGGTACCCGAGAACCTGCATTGAAACAGGGAGAGGGACCCACATTGCGATCATAAGCGGAATACTTACGGCAAACCCGATGGAAAACCGCAGTAACTTATCATGCAGGTCTTTTTCCCGGGCTTTCTTTTCCGCCTCTTCACTAACCTCGCCGGCAAGCCCGAGGTATTGGTAGCCGGCGTCTGTAATTGCCTTTCTCATATCTTCAAGGGCGGAAACTGACGGGTTATAGGTAACATACGCCCGTTCATTCCCGAGATTTACCGAGGCTGAAATAACACCGGGAAGTGCCCTGAGTGCCGCTTCGATCGTCTGGACACAGGTCGCACAGACCATCCCTCCGACCCTGATTACCGCTTCCCGGTTCACTACGTCGTATCCTGCCCCCTTCACCGCTTTTTCAAGGTCATCAAGGGTGACTTTAGAGGGGTCATACTCCACATGGGCCGTATCAGTCCCGAAGTTCACCTGGGCTTTAGAGACGTCTTTGAGGTTTGTAAGCGATTCCTCTATATTGACCGCACATGTAGCACAGGTCATTCCTGAAATTTTTAACTCGGCTTTCTTCTTCTCTTCAGGCATATCAGTACTTCCGGTATCAGTTATCAGGTAATTAATCTTAGATGTTCATTTCAGTGATCTTTCGAATTCCGGCCTAAAAAAACTATAAGCCAATCATGGGGATTCCATATCCGCATAATCCTGGTATTCACTATCCTTAAATATTTACGCTCATAGGTGTAATAATCCAATAGTAAGATTGTGAGGATTTTGTATGCCGAACTTTGATGGAACCGGACCTCTGAAACGGGGCCGGGCTATAGGAAGAGGACTGGGGCCCTGCAAAAAAAGTGAAGACTGCGGTAGCTGTGGGCGAATAAGACCTGTAATTTATACAGAAGTGACTAAAGCTGAATAACCTTACTGGAGGATACAAATGACTTCCCCATTCATCAGTGTCCATAATCTCTCCATGAACTTCGAGGGCAAAAATGTTCTGGAGAATATTTCTTTTGAAATCCCTGAAGGTGATATCGTCGGTATTATCGGCAGGAGCGGGTCTGGAAAAAGTGTGCTGATGCACCTTATCAGGGGTGTCGAACAGCCGCCGACCGGTGGTTCAGTGATCTATCATCTGTCGGCATGTGACACCTGCGACCACATCGATGTGCAAAGCCGGGCTGGGACCCCATGTCCCCACTGCAGTGGAAACTTGGTCACAGTAGATGTCGATCTCTGGGGGGAGCAGACTGACGGCATGAAAGCCAGGGTAATGCACCGGACGGCAATCATGTTCCAGCGCACATTTGCCCTTTATGGCGACGACCGCGTGATTGAGAATATACTCCACGCACTTGATGACATTGACTATCCACAGGATAAAGCGATCAACCGTGCAGCAGATCTGATCGACCAGGTGAGGCTCTCGCACAGGATGATGCATATCGCACGGGACCTCTCGGGTGGTGAGAAGCAACGGGTTGTGCTCGCCCGTCAGCTCGCTAAAGATCCTGCAATGCTCTTTGCTGATGAACCCACCGGGACCCTCGACCCTGAAACTGCCCGGCTTGTCCACGAGATGCTCATAGAAGCAGCCAGGAAGAACAATATGGGCATGGTCGTAACCTCGCACTTCTCGCAGGTGATCGAGGACATGGCGAACCGTGCGATACTGCTGACCGATGGGGTAATTACCGCCATTGGATCACCAAAAAGTGTGATACGCTCTTTCGCCAAGGATTACCACGAGATTGAGTTGACATTGCCACCGGAGATCGGGGAGACGATCCTCTCTGCCCGTGATGTCACCAAGCGATATATCTCGGTTGATCGTGGTGTGGTAAAAGCAGTGAATACCGTTACGTTTGATGTCGCAGAGAAAGAGATCTTCGGCATTATTGGTAAAAGCGGGGCTGGCAAGACCACGCTCTCCCGGATCATATCAGGAATTATAGAACCCACAAGTGGCGAGATGAACATCCGTATCGGTAACGACTGGGTGGACATGACAAAACCCGGTATTGATCAGCGGGGCCGGGCCAAAGGATACATCGGCCTGCTCCACCAGGAATACGATCTTTTCCCTCACCGAACGGTGCTCGACAACCTGACGGATTCGATTGGCCTTGAATTTCCCAAGGAACTGGCTATCCGGAAAACCCTGATTACGCTGAGTGTTGCAGGGTTTGAAATCGGCCGGGCTGAAGAGATTCTGAATCGGCTCCCCGCTGAACTCTCCGACGGTGAACGGCACCGGGTAGCACTGGCACAGGTACTTATAAGGGAGCCACGACTCGTGGTCCTCGACGAACCAACCGGAACAATGGACCCGATCACAAAGCAGGACGTGAAACACTCTATCCTGCACGCCCGCGATGAGATGGACGAGACCTTCATCGTAGTTTCGCATGACATGGATTTTGTCCGGGATGTCTGTGACCGCGTGGCACTGATGCGTGGGGGCAAGATTATTGAGATCGGAAAGACCGCCGATGTTCTGGCTTCAATAAACGGGAACGATTAAAACAGCTAATCAATCATTATCCAATTTTATGGATGACTTTACAATGACCAAACCACAATCTTCCAAAGCATCGAATTGCGATGAGAACTGCAGCTCATGCTCATCAGCACAACCAACGCACAGTCCAAAAGGGCTTCCGCCGAAAGCAAAGATCGATGTGAAACATGTAATCCTTGTGCTAAGTGGCAAAGGCGGCGTTG
>CAIJED010000119.1 GCA_903819595.1 uncultured Methanomicrobiales archaeon
GGTGGCATGGACCTCGTCCGGACACCACTCGGTACCCAGGTGACGATCTTCGCTGAAAAGCCGGGGATCGTCATCGGTAAGGGTGGAAAACTCGTGCGCCAGCTGACACAGGACCTTGCCACCACCTTCGGTGTAGAGTCGCCTCAGATTGAGGTCCAGCAGGTGCAGAACCCGAGTTTCAATGCGAAGATCATGGCAGAGCGACTTGCAAATGCCCTTGAAAGAGGCTGGTACTTCAGGAAAGCAGGGTCCAGCATCATCAGAAGAGTCATGGACTCGGGTGCGCTGGGTTGCGAAGTCATTATTGCCGGGAAACTCACCGGTGCACGTGCCAGAACCCAGAAGTTCGTAGAAGGGTACATCAAGCACTGTGGAGAGCCGGCAATTACGATTGTCGAGACTGGCTACGCGGTGGCAATCAAGAAACTTGGTACCATCGGTGTCCAGGTCAGGATTATCCCGCCGGATGCGGTGCTACCGGACCACTGGACAATGACCGCGGCACCTCCAAAAGCACCAAGAAAACCAGAAATTGTCGTTACTGATGTCGGTGAAGAGATCGAGGAAGATCTTAACCTCTCCATGGGCGAAGAAGAGTTCCTGGAGGAACAGTAAATGGCAATATTACGTGCGAAGGACGTCCGGCAACTGTCAGACGTCGAGTTACAGGAACAGATGGGCAAGATCCGGCTGGAGCTGATCCAGCACAACGGAAAGGTCAGTGCCGGGGGGGCAACGGAAAATCCCGGGCGTATAAAAGAGATTCGAAGGACCATTGCCCGAATGATGACTGAAATAAACCGCAGGAGAACTGTATGATAGTTCCCCGGAACGTCATTCGCCATGAATTGATCGGCCTTGACGTTCTGGTGGTGCATGCCAGCAACCCCACCCAACAGGGTGTAACGGGGCAGATTGTGGATGAGACCAAAAACATGCTGATTATTCATGCGGGGTCCGGAATAAAACGGATCCAGAAGAATACCAGTGTGTTCAGGCTCGCACTTCCTGACGGGACACGGGTTGATGTACAGGGTTCTGTACTGGTCATGGCACCAGAAAAACGGCTCAATCTGCATAAAAGAATATAGAGGTTCGATATGGCAAACAACATAGGATTAAACGCTCCGCAGCCAAAAGAGGCTTGCAGTGACGTTAATTGTCCGTTTCACGGCACTTTGTCTGTGCGCGGCCAGGTGATCACTGGCAAGGTCGTGAGCGATCGTATGATGGGGACGGTAGTAGTAGAACGGCAGTACCTGCATTATGTGAGGAAATACAAGCGTTATGAAAAGCGCAGTTCAAAACTCCATGCACATAATTCCCCGTGTATACAGGCAAAGGTCGGCGATACCGTGAGGATTGCCGAGTGCAGGCCCCTCTCCAAGACTACCACATTCGTCGTCGTCGAGGTGCAGGCATCATGAAGGCAAAACAATCAAAGACCCCAAGGGCACTTGCAACCGGGACACGGCTTGTCTGTGCGGATAATACCGGTGCCCGTGAAGTCCAGATCGTTTCGGTATTCGGGTACCATGGTGTACGTCGCCGACAGCCGAAAATGGGTCTTGGGGACCTTGCAACAGTGAGTGTCAAGAAAGGGACACCTGATATGCGCAAGAAACTTGTGCGTGCAGTAGTCATCAGGCAGAGGAAAGAGATCAGAAGGCCAAGCGGGCTTCGCGTTTCGTTTGATGACAATGCCATTGTAGTAGTGGATGAGAAAAATGAACCCCGTGGGACAGAGATAAAGGGGCCGGTCGCCCGTGAAGTGGCTGAGCGGTTCCCCAAGCTCGGTTCTATGGCGACTATCATCGTGTGAGGTGCATCATGGTACGTATAATCAGCTCACAACCAAGAAAACAGAGAAAAATCAGATACAATGCACCTGCACATGTCCGTGGGGATTTTCTCAGGGCACCTCTTGCAAAAACACTCAGGACGCAATATAACCGGAGAAGTTTCCGTGTTGTCATGGGTGACACGGTCAAGATGATCCGGGGTAACTCCGCAGGACATGAAGGGCTTGTCGATAAAGTCTGTACCAAGAACTATAAGATCTGGGTACATGGCGTTACCGGGACCAAGGCTGACGGGACTGAAGTTCCACGGCCGGTTGACCCGTCAAATGTCCAGATTGTCAAGCTCAACTTAAAAGATCCGAAGAGGGAAATGAAACTTGCCGGAGGTAACGAATAATGTCAGAACACCTGAAGCGGTTCAAGGCACCGGATTCATGGCACATATCCAAGAAAACAAACACCTTCATCACGAAGACTGCCCCCGGCCCGCACAATGCGAATGCACTTCCGGTAGCAGTCTGGCTCCGTGATCAGATGGGCTTTGCCAGGAATATGAAGGAAGTCAAGCAGATCCTTCACCAGCGCGATGTCATCATCAACGGGCGGGCATGCAGGGATCCCAAAATGGGAGTTGGTATCTTCGATATTATTTCGCTGCCAAAGATCAGCAAGTATTATCGTATACTCCGCGACAAGAATGGCAGGCATAAGACGATTGAGATCGATGCAGAAGCAGCGAAGACCCGCCTCTGCAAGATCAGTAACAAGACTGTCGTCGCAGACGGGAAAATTCAGCTTAACCTGCGGGACGGGTCGAACATTCTCGGGGATAATACCTACAAACCAAAGGACTCACTCGTCCTCTCCATCGATCCGGAGAGCCGGTTTAAGATTATTGACCACTTTCCCTATGCGATAGGTAACATGGCGATGGTCATCGGTGGAAGGCACTCGGGGAAAATCGCCCGTATTATTGCCATCACAATCGTGCCAGGCAGCGTTACGAACCGTGTACAGCTTGAGGATGAAAAGACAAAGGAGCACTTCGAAACCGTAGAGACCTTTGTGTACATGGTTGGAAGGGAAACGCCAGCGCTCGTTGAATGGGGGATTGAAGGATGAACCCAATGCACGAGCTCGATATCGACAAAGTCGTCGTCCATATGGGTGTAGGGGAGAGCGGGGAAAAGCTCTCAAAGGCAATCGATATCATGAAGACGATCACCGGGAACACGCCGGTCAGGAGCATTGCAAAGAAGACGCAGCCAGCTTTCGGTATCAGGAAAGGGGCTCCTATCGGATGCCGTGTCACTCTTCGTGGACTGAAGGCGAAGGCATTTCTTGAGACGTCACTCAACATCATCGAACGGAAACTTGCCCCCACGCAATTTGACCGCCGGGGCAATTTCTCGTTTGGGATCGAAGAGCATACAGATTTCCCGGGGATGTCATATGATCCGCAAATCGGTATCTATGGTATGGATATCAACGTCGTCCTGGCAAGGAAGGGGATCAGGATCAGCAGGCGACACCATGAACAGAAAAAACTGCCGGAAAAACAGCACGTTAATGTCGATGATTCGATCGCGTTCCTGAAGACCCGGTATAAGGTGGAGGTATGATCATGGCTGGAGAACGCACGAAAAAATTTGGTCGCGGTGCAAACGAATGCAAGATGTGCGGGCGCAAGCAGGGGCTTGTCCGCCGGTACCACATCATGTTCTGCAGGCAGTGCTTCCGGGAATGGGCTCCGAAAATGGGCTTCAAGAAGATGAACTGAGGTGATCATACAATGTCAAGACTTAACCCAATTGCAGATGGTATGAGCACCCTGAAAAATGCGGCTGACAAGGGGCGACCCGAATGTGTCATAGAACCCGCGAGTAAGCTGCTCGGGTCTATGTTCCGGATTATGCAGGACTCAGGCTATATCGGCGGATTTGATTACATCGACGATGGGCGGGGTGGCCAGTTCGAGGTACACCTCAATGGCCGGATTAACAAGTGCGGTGCAATCTGCCCAAGATACTCTGTCCAGCTCGATGAATTGGAATACTTTGAGGAGCAGTTCCTCCCAGCCAAGAACTTCGGCATGCTTATTATTTCGACCTCACGTGGTGTGATGTCTCATGAGCAGGCGAGAAAAGATGGTATTGGCGGCGAGCTGCTTGGATATGTTTATTGAGGTGCCGAGATGACGACATCGAGAAAATATAAGGTGCCTGCCGGTGTGAAATGCCAGATGGACGGCTTCAATATTCGCGTAACCGGCCCGAAAGGTCAGATGGAACGCAATATCCGGTACCCGCAGCTCTCCGTCGCCTGTGATGAGAATGACGTAATTATCTCCACAGAATCAGGCAGGAAAGCGAATATCGCAATGGTCGGGACCATTGCCGCCCATGTAAAGAACATGTGCATCGGCGTTACAGATGGATACGAATACCACATGAAAGTGGTATATAGTCACTTCCCGATCCAGCTCAAATTACAGGGTGAAAAACTTGAAATCGCCAATTTCCTTGGCGAGAAAAAGGCCCGGTACGCGAGGATCGAAAAAGGTGTCACTGCGAAAGTGAGCACTGATGAAGTAGTCATCAGTGGGATCAACAAGGAATCTGTCGGTACTACCGCTGCGAATATAGAAATTGCCACGAAAATAAAAGATCGGGACCCCCGTGTTTTCCAGGATGGCATTTATACAACACGGAAGGTGTAGATAATGGTCAACGAGAAGAAGAGGTTGATCCGGGCCCGTGCAGATAAGAGTGCGAAGTTCCGCCGGGACGGATTCGGCAAGAAACCCCAGATATCAGATTCGTGGAGAAGACCACGCGGGCTTCATAACAAACAGCGGAAACAGAAGAAAGCAAAAGGTGCACATCCAACCCCGGGATATGGGAGTCCGGTCCTTGTCAGGGGGATGCACCCGAGTGGTTTCCTTGAAGTGCGGGTTTTTACTCCAGATGAGCTTACTGGGATCGATCCGGCCTGCTACGCAATCCGGATTGGGGCCACAGTGGGCGGTAGAAAACGGGCAATAATCCTCGAAAAAGCACAAGCAGCAGGATTAAAAGTCTTAAACCCGGGAAAGGCCAGGAGTATCGCCGTTAGTGCATCTGCACCAGAAGAGGGGGTGTCCACCAATGACTGATCTGACAAACCAGAAAAGGATGTCCGCCGCAATCTTAAAATGCGGTGTCCACCGGGTATGGTTTGACCCCGAACGGAACGTCGATATCCAGAATGCAATATCCCGCGAAGATCTTCGTGGTCTGATTGATGAAGGGGCAGTCAAGGCTGAGCAGAAAAAAGGTGTCAGCCGTGGAAGGGCCCGCATCCAGGAAGCGAAGAAAGCATACGGGCACTGTAAAGGCCCCGGGAGACGGAAAGGTGCAGCAGGTGCCCGGCATCCACGTAAATACCAGTGGATGCAGAAGATCCGTGCCATACGGAAGAGTCTTCGGGACCTCCGGGCAACAGGGACTGTAGACACTCATGTGTACAGGCTGATGTACCGGAAGGCCGCGGGTGGCCAGTTCAGGAGTGTTGCACACTTAAAAGCCCAACTTGAGATCATGACCGGGAGGTTGAAGTAAATGGCAACAGGACCGAGATACTTTGTCCCTTTCCGGCGGAGAAGAGAGGGCAAGACAGATTATTACAAGAGGACACACCTCGTCGTCGCTGACAGGCCCAGAATGGTCGTCAGAAAGACAAACACCCATATCATTGTCCAGATGGTAACCGCAGGGATGGAAGGAGACTTCACGCTCGTTTCTGCGAACTCGAAGGACCTCGTCCGGTATGGTTACAAAGGTTCACTCGGAAACACACCGGCAGCATACCTGACAGGGGTACTGTTTGCGGTACGTGCACTGAACCTGGACCAGCCTGCCGCCGTGCTTGATATCGGACTTAACAGGGCAACATTCGGTGCCCGTGTATTTGCAGCCCTGAAAGGGGCCGTAGATGCAGGCTTGGATGTCCCGTTTGGCGAATCCATTATTCCTGCCGAGGAAAGACTGAAAGGCGGGCATATTGAGAAATTTGCCCCTGACCGGGCGAAAGGCCTGGTAGAGAACGTGGAAATGACAATGGACGCCATTATGAAGGAGCTGGAATAACATGGCTTACGAAAAAGTTGAATGGGTACCTCTGACAGGTCTCGGAAGACAGGTCGCTGCGGGCGAAATCACCAGCATCGACCAGGTCCTCGAGAGCGGGAGGCCTATCAAGGAGCCGCAGATCGTTGATGCGTTCCTGCCCGATCTCGAAGATGAGGTGCTGGATATCCAGATGGTGCAGCGAATGACCGACTCCGGTCGCCGTGTCAAGTTCAGGGCAGTCGTTGTCGTCGGTAACCGGAATGGTTATATCGGGTTCGGACAGGGCAAAGATGTACAGGTCGGCGATGCGATCAAGAAAGCAATCGTGCATGCAAAGACCAACGTAATAAAAGTAAAACGTGGCTGTGGCAGCTGGGAATGCGGGTGCGGAACCGGCCACTCAGTCCCCATGAAAGTGGAAGGCAAGGCTGGCAGTGTATTAGTGATGCTCAAACCGGCACCCCAGGGGATCGGACTTGTGACAGGTGAAGTTTCCAAGAAGGTGCTGGAACTTGCAGGTATCAGGGATGTCTGGACGTTCTCACGTGGTCAGACAAGGACGACCATTAATTTCGCCAAGGCTACCTTCAACGCGCTGAAGGCTACAAATATGACCCGGACGGGGGGAGCACAGTAATGTACGGGATTGTGCAGGTGCGTGGAGTAGTAAACGTGAGGCGTGATATAAAGGACACGCTCAAGATGCTGCGGCTCCACCACATCAATCACTGCGTACTGGTTCCCGATACCCCGGAAAATCTTGGTATGATCCGGAAGGTCAAAGATTATGTTGCCTACGGCGAAGTTGACCAGGAAACACTTGAGACACTGCTCGAGACACGTGGAAGGGTTATCGGAGATCTGCCACTCACTGACGAATATGTCAGGGAACACTCTACGTTTAGTGGAATCTCAGAATTTGCCAAGGCAATTTCATCGGGGGATGCACGCCTTACCGATGTGTCCGGTGTCAAGCCTGTGCTCAGGCTCCACCCGCCTCGTAAGGGATATAAGACTATCAAGAGAACGTTTCCACAGGGTGGTGCTCTCGGTTACTACGGTAACGAGATCAATGCGCTTCTCTATAAAATGAGGTGAACTGAGATGCCAGTTAATAAACGCTCAAAATTCCGTGGATCGAGGACATGTGGCGGCGGGACCCATAAGAACCGGCGTGGTGCAGGAAATCGTGGTGGCAGGGGTCGTGCGGGTATCAATGCTCACCATTTCGTGCGGTATTACCTTCTTGAAGGGCCTGTATTCGGGAAAAACGGGTTCTCAAACCCCACCACCACTCATGTCAAAGCGGTGGATATCGGGATCCTCGATCAGATGATCCCAGCATTAATCCGACAGGGCCTCGCAAAAGAAGAAGGCGGTACGGTTATTTTGAATGCTGCAGATATGGGGATCGACAAAATCCTCGGCAGCGGAAGAGTAACTCACAAAATCCAGGTATCAGCAGGTTCATTTTCGGAACAGGCGAAGGTAAAAATAGAATCATCAGGTGGCCAGGCACTGGTCAGCTGATGATGGATTATAGGTTTTAGGTGAAATAATGGGAAGCCTGTTAGATCGAATGGAACCCCTGCTCGCAGCAATGCCTACGGTGAGGAGTCCCGAAGGCCACGTCCACTTCAAGAATAAGCTGTTGTGGACCGCGGGCATTTTAATTTTGTATTTTGCGTTGACTAACATCCCCCTCTGGGGGATCTCTCCCTCCTCACAAGACCTTTTCTCCTACTGGCGAGCGCTCCTTGCGGGTCAGAGCGGCTCACTATTGCAGCTCGGTATCGGGCCGATTGTGACCGCGTCGATCGTCCTGCAACTGTTAAAAGGTGCAGATATCCTCCATATTGATACTTCTGAAGCCAGGGGCCAGGTCCTGTACATGGGCCTTCAGAAGATACTGATCTTTGTGATGATCATACTCGAAGCAGCACCCAACCTTGTCGGTGGATTTATGCAACCTGACCCGGCTATTGCACAGGCACTCTTTGGAGGAAGCCTGTTTGCTGTTTCTTTCATTATCTTTCTACAGATCTGTATCGGGGGACTGCTCATCGTTTTCATGGATGAAGTTGTTACCAAGTGGGGTATCGGGTCTGGTGTGGGTCTCTTTATTATTGCAGGGATATCCCAGGCGATAGTAGGCGGTTTTATCAACTGGAATGCGGTCGATGCGTACCCGGTGGGTTTTTTCCCACGGATCGTGGCTGTCATTGCCAGCGGCGCCAACTTTCTCCAGTACATGGGGCCGGAGATCATTGCACTTATCACAACAGTTGTGATATTCCTCATCATCGTCTACGTGGAATCCACCCGTATTGAGATCCCTCTCGCTCATGCCCAGGTACGAGGTGCACGGGCAAGGTTCCCGGTAAAGCTGATTTATGCATCAGTTCTGCCAATGATCCTCGTCCGTGTCCTGCAGGCGAATATCCAGATGGTCGGGTTGTTCCTGAACAATGTCGGGATTACCATATTCGGGACATTCCAGGGGACGACGCCGATAGGTGGCCTGATGTATTATCTGGCCCCGATCAATGGTCCCAGCCAGTGGATGTGGTGGGCATATCCGATCGTCAACGCCCCCTGGCAGATCCTGATCAGATTGGGAATTGATACTGCGGTGGTTGTAGTCGGTGGTGCAATATTTGCATTATTCTGGATCAAGACCGCAGGGCTCGATTCGAAAGATGTGGCGCGGCAGATCCAGGGCTCAGGGATGTCAATTCCCGGGTACCGGAGAAACCCCCAGGTGCTTGAAAAGTACCTCGACCGGTATATCCCCCGTGTCACGGTCATTGGTGGTGTATTCATTGGGGTGCTCAGTGTCGCGGCCAACCTGTTTGGTGTCATCGGAAGTGTGAGTGGTACGGGACTGCTGTTGACCGTCAGTATTACCTATCGTCTCTATGAAGAGATTGCCAGCCAGCAGATTATGGAAATGTATCCGTTTATGCGAACATTCTTTGGTAAAGATTAAAATTTCAACGAAGGTGTGAGAGAGATGGCCGGAAGAAAAGTGATCATTACGGGTGTACCGGGTGTGGGAAAGAGTACCGTTGTCAACGGGGCTCTCACAAAGTTGAAAGAGGAGGGGATCACCTACCAGTCCCTCAACTTTGGTACATTCATGTTTGAAGTCGCGCAAAGGGAGGGTTACGCCAAGGACCGGGACGAGATGCGGAAACTGGACAAGGATGTTCAGAAAACTCTGCAGAAGCTTGCTGCAAAAGCGATCTCGCAAATATCCGGTAATGTACTTATCGATACCCATGCCTCAGTAAAGACTCCGAAAGGGTACCTCGCAGGTCTCCCGGAATGGGTACTGCGGGAACTGATGCCCGACCTCATTGTGCTCGTTGAGACCGATGTTGACCAGATCCTGCTCCGGCGTCTCAGTGATGCGACAAGAGTCCGTGACATGGAGGGTGCAGGTGGCATTGCTGAGCACCAGCAGTTTAACCGCTCGTTTGGTGCTGCCTACGCAATGGTCACCGGCTGTACGGTTAAAATCATTAAAAACCAGGACTTCCTCCTTGAAAGGGCCATAATGGACATGGCGGATGTCCTCAGGTGACGACATGGACTTAAAAAAATACAGTGGATATATTGCCCTTCTGTTGGCGATGCTCCTGATTATCTCCTACAGTATCCCGTTCATACGGGACGGTGTGGGCCATAATATCAATATCGCGTTAGGTCCCGCGGTTGACCAGCTGAAAATCCCGTTCTTTATCCTGATCATCATCCTCTCGACAGTTACCGCACTGTATTCATCTCTTATCCAGAAGTACACGATTGATTATGAAAAAATGCAGGACACCCAGGAGCGTATGAAGGAGTTCCAGAAGGAATACCGGGAAGCCCAGCTCTCACAGGATGAAAAAAGGATCAAGAAGCTTGAAGCAAAACGTGACCGTATGATGAAGGAACAGTTGCAACTCTCACAGCAGCAGTTCAAACCGATGGCATACATCCTCCTTCTTACGGTACCAATCTTTTTCTGGTTGTTATTCCGGCTGGCAACAGATACCAGCTCTATTGTGATGCCGTTTTTCGGTGCCCATACCCTGGCTTCCGGTGTACTCGGTCCCATCCCGGCATGGATGCTCTGGTACATGTTCTGTTCACTGGCTATCAGCCAGGTGATTAGAAAGACGCTCAACATCGGGGGCCTCTGATGCGTATCACGGTGAGTGGACTTCCTGGAAGCGGGACCACCTCACTTGCACGTTACCTTTCAGAAAAACATCATTTCGAGCTGATCTCTGCAGGTGAGGTCTTTCGGCAGATGGCAAAAGAACATGCCATGGACCTCCCCCAATTCGGTGCACTCGCAGAGAGTGATCAATCGTTTGATCGGATGATTGATGAACGTCAGAAAAAAATAGCGGAATCAAGGGATAATATCATTGTGGAAGGGCGGTTGTCCGGTTGGATGATCCCTTCAGCGGATTTAAAGATCTGGGTCAATGCACCCCTCTCCTGCCGGGTCCGCCGAATCCAGTCCAGGGATGAAGTCATCAACGAGGAAACAGCGAAACATACGACAGAAGAGAGGGAAAAGTGCGAAGCGCTGCGTTACCGGATGTATTACCAGATTGACATATCAGACCTTGGAATCTATCACATGATCCTGAATTCAGAGCATTGGGGTATTGAACAGCTTGGTGCGATTGTTAATACCGCAATAGCGGTGACCAGAAAATAAACCGTCGCTATTCACTCATTTTTATCTTATTTACCCGGAACGGCGAGGCAGATCAGCATGGTGTTACCTCTTCATATGGTTTAATCCCTGATAACAGGTAACCCGATACTCAGGTACAAGAGGCGGAATCATGGATCAGGCAGGGATGAGGGACAGGATCGAAGTGCTTGTCGTTAAAATCTGGGATACCGATGACATCCGGTCGTTGTACCGGGAAGCCGGGTGGTGGGACGAGACGTGGGATCCCGTGTATATTACCCCCCTTATTTCAGGGTCGCTGGCATTTGCCGTTGCTGTTGACCAGGAGACCGGCCATGCCGTGGCGATGGGCAGGGCACTATCAGATGGCGTTTCTGATGCCTATATCCAGGACCTTGTTGTTAAATCAGAGTTCCGTGCAAGTGGAATCGGGCGGAAACTCCTTCATACACTTATCAGTTATTGCCAGGCCCGTGGTATTACGTGGATCGCGTTGATTGCCGAACCGGGGACCGAGCAGTTCTATATGCCATCAGGGTTCAAAAGGATGGAAGGTTATATACCGATGATACACCAGGGCCCTGTAAAAGGTGAATAATCTCATGTTAACCAAACGTGATTTCAGACCCGTTACCATCGGTGACAGGGAATTTTTCGTCAACCATTACCGTAAGTACCCGCAGGTGCATAGCGACAACACATTTACCAACATGGTATGCTGGAATCCCTATGCACATTACGAGTATGCTACTGTCCGGGGTAATCTTATCCTGTCAAGTACTATTGATGAGCAAACCGCGTTCCGTCCTCCGATTGGTCCAAGGGATCCGGGTGTCCTTGATGACGTGATCCGACTCGCCGTGGCTGAAGGATCTGATGAACCGCTCGTCCTTGTGGATGACCCGGCGAAGTCGTGGATCAACGGTATATACCCCGATTTGCCCTTCTTCCCGCGCCGTAATTACTTCGAGTATATCTACCGCACAAAGGACCTGGCTGACCTCCCCGGGAAGAAATTCCTAACTATCCGGCACCACCTGAATAAATTCCAGCGGAACTGCGAGCCGGAAATTGAACCCATTACCGGAAAAAATCTGAATGATGTCAGAGATTTTCTCGTCCGGTGGTGCGAGTGGAAAAACTGTGATTCAGAACCGATCCTTACCCATGAGAGAGATGCAGTATTTTTTGCTATCTCACATTTCGTAGAACTGGGCCTGATGGGACTTGCCATCCGTGTGCGGGGATCAATTGGGGCAATCGCACTATTTGAGCCTATTAACGAGACCACCGCAGTCGTTCATTTTGAGAAGGGTTTACCCGATTGTGAGGGGATATACAAATCCATCAACCAGGAAACCGCCAGGCTCCTTGTTGACCGGTTCCCATTTATCAACCGGGAAAGCGATATGGGGGTTTCAGGGCTTCGCGAGGCGAAGATGCGGTACCATCCTGATCACATGATAGAGGTATACTACACAAAGAAAGAGGACCTCGTTCAGGTCATAGAAAAGTAATACATCGGTACCTCCTCCGGGTATGGGGGGCCACCCGAAACGTATGGGGTGGTTGTTTTTAATCAGGACCTGGCGGGAATACAAGGAAACGGTTCCCCGAACCATTTGGATTCAATAACCCTGCCAGAATATACTTATCGAGGTAAAGATGCGGGATTGTTTATTGAAAACTATGATGTAAACTCGATTCGTTCAATAAAGCCCTTCAAACCACTCTTTGACGCACATCTCTGCGGACGCATATCCCCCGTCGAGAAAAACAGCGCCGATAATTGCTTCAAAGGTCTCGGCCAGGACATATGGCTGTTCACCGGCATTGTGTTTTGCCTCGCCCTTACCGAGCCTGATATATGGGCCGATATTAATTTTTCGTCCGATGGCGGCAAGATTTTCCTCACGTTCGAGCTCGATCTTTCTCCTGGTAATCATATCGGGAGTAGTTACACCGCTCCGAATCAGGAGATCGATCAGCACGGTTTTCAGCACTGCATCGCCCAGCGTACAGTATATCTCCTGGTCTTCGCTTGAAATACCACGTTGTCCCTGTTCATTGGCAAAGGCCTTGCGTGTCAGGGCACGTTCTAGTAACTTGCGGTGATGAAAGTGGTAGTTCAGATTGTTCTCGATCTCTTCCGTCATGGTTGCATCGTTCCTAATTTCGGGTTTAAAAACATAAAACATCTCTCCTGGTCTGAAAATGAGTTGGATATCCGGGATCACTTACCAGTACCCTCATCATCGAAATTATCTGGTCTGCCGGGGTATCATCAGGATCGGCATCATTGATGAGATTACACCTGGTACCTGTTCATGTCTGTTTATTGAGCGATTATACATTGTTTGTCCTGGAATAAGGCGAAGGATCCCTTTCCGGAAATATACCTGCATTCACCTCATATAAAATATACGGGACCCCCTTTTAAACCCGATATCTTGCTGGAAGGGATATCAGAGGGCTGACGGGACCAGCGCGATAATCCCATCGACAATTATTTTTACCGCTATTGCAGCAACCAGCATCCCCAGCACTTTTGCCATAATATCCGTGACGCAGTCACCGAGGATCTTCTGGATAATGGCTGAGTATTTCAGGATCAGAAACGTTGCCAGGAGTGACAGGCCGATGGCCACTGCCGGCACCAGCATCCCGTAATCTTTCGAGAGGAGGAGCACCGTCGTGATCGCTCCGGGTCCACACAGAAGAGGTGTACCGATTACAACGCCTGCCACCGTTTTTGAATGGTCCTTCGATTTCCCGATATCAATGCCAAGTGACATCTGCATACCAAGGATGAAAAGGAGTATACCCCCGGCCACCTGGAAACTTGGCAGGCTAATCCGAAGGACATCAAAGATCAGGAAGTTAAAAAACAGGAAGATATACATCAGGAACCCTGCAACGGCGATGGCGATAAGTGCCTGCCTGCTGATCTCTGCATCTGACTGCCCCTTCGTCATGGCGGTGAAGATTGGGACTGAAAGGAGGGGATCGAGGATTACGAAAAGGGCCCCGAATGAGAATATAATGGCAGCGATCGTATCCGTCATAAATCTAACTCATTATTTTGGATTTTTTCACGGATAAAACAGGTGGTCAACACTGACCCGATCAATGGAAATGGGAGCGTTTTAGGGATCAGTATCTCAAATCGCATAAAACGCGAAGATCGCCCGGGAAAAATATTCTCTGGATCTGGCCAACCTGTTAACGGGTTGGTGCCCGTTTCAAGGCGGTCCGGCAAATTAAGAAAGCCTTGAGTGCACTATCGGGAGCAACACCACATTCGTAGTCAATAAATGAATAATTCGTTACTTTCATCACTCTATCCATCTCTGGACCTGGTCTTATTCTCTCGGGCTCCTGAACTCCGGATGCGTATTACCGGCGGTCAACGAGTCGTTTTGGGCGGCCTTTGAGGTTGTGCAGTTCCAGCCCGCCAATCTTTGTAAACCAAAAGACAATTTTGAATGAACCATCCGCATACGCAGTTGCGAGTGCTGGTCGCCCTTTCAGGAACGAATCAAGAAACCCATCACGGACTTGTCGGGTATCACAGTGGTCCGGGTCCTCACATTCGAGACTTACCCTCATGATGGTTTCATGCTCGTTTTGTCCGGAGTAGAGGAATGCTTCGTATTCACCGGTGAGATACTGCATATTGTCAGGTCGGAACACCCCCCGTTCAATATCGACGCGGTTAAACGGGGCCCCGTGTACCCACACAGTCTCAGCTTCCCGTTGCGGGTTGATTATTCTCATATGCGTACGACCACAGGGACATTGGTCTCTCGAAATAACCGAAGTTGTATCTTCAGTGTCGTAATTAATCAGGAGTGTGCCGCATTTTGCACCGACCGGCAGCAGTGTGGTAAGAACTGCCCGTCCGCACTCCCCGTCGTTGACAAATTCTGCCATGCCCGGGTCATATATATCGAGGTGAACAAGGTCTTCAGGCACATGAAGACCTGCAAGTTGTTGACATTCTCCGCACATGCTGCCCTCTGTGCTCCCATATGTGTTATAAATGCCACAACCCCATAATTCATGGACATATTCTCTTGCTTCCTGTGCAAAACCTTCGCCTCCGACAACCAGCCTTTCAAGGCCCAGATCCTGGATGTTCACCCCTTCACGGGTAAGTCTTCGGGCAAGGTGGAGAAGTTTGAATACACTGCCTATTATCGCAGTCGGGCGGTAATTTGTGAGCGTACGGATCGGAAAATTGCAATTACCGGTGGGGATCATCGTAAATCCAA
Organism: uncultured Methanomicrobiales archaeon; assembly: GCA_903819595.1. Lineage (GTDB taxonomy): Archaea > Halobacteriota > Methanomicrobia > Methanomicrobiales > Methanospirillaceae > CAIKOD01. The sequence goes on from CAIJED010000119.1 coordinate 14,885, forward strand.
TCCGGTGGGCGGCAAGGGTCATGGTGTTTGCCCCGACATTCATTCCATACGAAGTACAGGCAACCACCCTGTCACCCTTTCGAAACCCCTGTGAACTAAAAATCCGGGCGTATTTCTCTGCATATCTGAGCCATTCCTCGTATGTCAGGAAAAAACTTTTTGGAATACCGGACGTCCCGCTTGTCTCATGGATTGTAAAAATATCATCAGGGGCAGCACTTAGGAAACGGAATTCCGGCGTAGATGGTGGCTGGTTCTCCCGGACTGTCTTTCCGGAAATAATCGGCAGGGTAAGAAGGTCCTCGTGGGTCCGAACATCCCGTGGGTCAATATGATGTGCACGAAACCAGTCACGGTAGAACGGGGAGTGTTCCGCCGCATAAGAAACGGTATAACAGACGCGATCATCGATCAGGGTATCAAGGTTATCACGGTCAAGAGTCTCTACTGTTTTATTATAAAACTCTGATTCATCCATAATTAATCTCTCTTGAGTGCAAACTCTCTTAACTGTTCTGTTCTTACTTCCTGGAATGTCACCGGGGCAAAGCCGTACTACTCATCTGTATTTTTGTAAAATCTGCGGGATGTTCCTGGAAACAGGACTTTAAAACGGGAATGCGTATAGCTCCAGTTCAATGCGTGGTATTTTTCTTCTGGGCCAGGTAGATATGGAGCAGGAGGAGGAGGAGGAACGGGCCCCATAGGTAGGTATGCAACCGGTAGGAGACAGGTTTTGGAAGGGCTCCTAATGTTATTGCTGTGACGAGATCCGGAGCGGTAATCCCGAACCCCGAAAGGAGAAACAGGATCGTTACTCCAATAAGAAGCCAGATGACCAGCCGCTTTATATCGCGGTCTTTCATCCCGGTGACCTCATAAATCCTTCATCCATCGTCCACAACCTGTGTTCAATACTCTTATGAAAGGAATGGGCTATTGGTGTCCCCTCCGATCGAATAACCACGCTGTTCCCAGTATCCCCTGTACGATGGATCATTGGAAAGTTCGATTTTTGTTACCCATTTAATCCATTTATAGCCCCACTTGTCTTCTGCGACGAGCTGGAACGGATATCCCCTGTCTTCAGGAAGCGTTACGTTATTCATTCCATAGGCGAGTAAAATATTATTCTTTTTGATATAATCAAGCGGTACTGATGTCGAATATCCATCATACGCATAGAAGACCACGGTATTGGTACCAGGTCCGGCGCCGGTCTTATTGAGGAGGTCTGTAATTTTTACACCCTCCCAGAGAATGTTCGCGTCCCAGCCCTCGACACAGTGCAGGGTTACTACCTTCTGGTAATGCGGAAGTTTCTTAATTTCGTCATAGGTCAGGTTGGTGGGTGAAGTGACGAGCCCTGCGATTTCCAGCCTGTAGGAACTGATGTTCACGTGTTGTGGACCTTTAATTGAGTTCTCCCGGAAATCCGTGATGGAAGATAATCTCTCTCCCTGGTAATTCCGTACCTCCACGGCGGCCAGAACCCGGCTGGTATTTGTTTCCGTTATTCCCTGTTTTGTAAGTAAACCTGATATATCTGCGATATATACGGCTGCGACAATAATAATGGCAATCAGCAGGATAGCCCGCTTATAATTCATTCGGAATATCCCTCATTTTTTCATGTATCTTCATGGTGTAAACCTGGTTAAAGACCACAGTGGTACCTGAAAGATGATTATCTTATTTGAAGCGGGTGATCCATCAGGCACCAGGTTTTTGCCAAAAATACCCTGGGTGTTACCACAACATTTACTTTTATATCTCCCTGGTACTATCTTTATTCATCAGGCTTGTTCAGGAAGGGAATGGGCTTGTAAAAGGTGATGGTACAACCATGTCAGAAATAACGCGGTATAAATGTAAATTATGTGGTTATGTATATTCCCCGCTCCGTGGAGAACCCCACAACGGGATCCCAGTCGGGACATCGTTCGAAGACCTGCCAGAGACCTACGTATGCCCGATTTGTGGTATGGATGGTAAAGGGAAGATTGGAAAGTGGGGATTCGATGAATGGATACCAACAAAATTTGTCTGTAGTGTCTGCGGGTATGTATATGACCAGAACCGTGGAGAACCACATCGGGGGATAAAAGCCGGGACTTCTTTCTCAAAGTTGCCTGATGATTACCGGTGTCCGGTCTGTAACCTGGACCCGAAGATTAAGACAGAATTTGGGCCGGTGGGGACATCCGGGTTTGAGCCGCTGTATATATAGGTGGATAAACCCGGAATATTGCTTTTTTGTAGATTCTCTTATGTCACACCCTGTACTATCCGAGTTCAAACGTGGTGACACCGAATATCTGCCCAATTGGTAACGTTGGGATTTCCCTGGTATACATCCGTGCGGTCCCGAATACTTCTGCCATTCCATGTGCCTTTGCAAGGGCAACTCCTTCAATGTTCGGTTCTGGTACATCCAGGAACACCGGTAACCCATCGGCAACAGAAGAAAGGGCGGAATAGATCTTTTGTGCAATTTGTGAAGTCCCCGCGAACAGGGGGCCGATTTTATACCCGGTATGGCATTTCCTGATAAAACCATAGCCATTCATCGATCCATTGTCCATGGATGCATATCCTTTGCAATCAGGCTGGTAGAGGAAATGTTTTAAGAACCCTTCCCGGACAACCGGAAAAAACATGCTGTCATAGGCGAGGATCCGGGGGAATGGGACTTCGCGTAAAGGGATCAGTGATTCATCCACGGTACCTCCACCCATGCCTTCAAACCTGATATTCCGGTAGGCAAACATGAACCCTGCCTTCTGGTAGACAGGCTGCATGGCGAAAACGCCGTCGATGCCAAAATTGTAACCGTCTGAATATGAACGGACAAAGTCCAGCACTGCCCGTCCTATCCCCTGGTTCCGATAGTCCGGGTGAACGATATACAGGCCGCCGAACATATAGTCCCCGCTGTATCTGACCATCGAAACACACCCGATCATGTGGTCCCCGGCATCAATGGTGAAAAAACCAGCAGGGTCTGTCTGGTAGAATGTATCGGCATCATGAAGACCGGGGTTCCACCCTTCGTCTGCGGCCCAGGCCATGGCAATGTCCGCCTCGTCCCGTCTCATCTGGCGGATTCTGGCAGGGATGTTTGTTCCATCGAGTTCCAGTTCCATGTATGATCAGGAGGTTTTTGGAATACAAGAACCTGTTGGAACCTCAAAATCCCGCCGGTTTAAACTTCGAAAGGTTATGTTAAAAAACCGGTACAAATGAAGGTTTAGAAAACGGGCGGGGCTTATACCCCCTCGTTGAAAATAAGAACAATCAGATTGGCTTCAATACGTTTTTGGAGTTGTCATCAGGAACGAATATCGTATAACGTGTCCTGCACCGTTTACAATTTGCCTCGCGTGTCTCTTTGTAGTACGGTTTTGGCATGTTGTACAGAATTTTGTTTTCATTGTGGCAGGACGGACATGTGAACCTGATTGAATAGCCACTTCTCGATCCGATAATTGTTGGGAGTAAGGATTCCTTCGTCATTGTGTATAATCTGGTTGTAGTCGCACTGCATGACCTGTACGTGTATGAGACCCTTTCGGTTTTCCCATCCATCCTTGGGAGGGTGGATTATTTTGGATCCCTTGTGTTTCCTTGATATACTATTCATTAGTGCTGTAAGGTTATAGCATGATAGGACTAAAAACCGCAAAAACAAGAGATATTATCAATCTACTTTCAAAAAAAAACAGGAAAAAAGATTA
>CAIJED010000120.1 GCA_903819595.1 uncultured Methanomicrobiales archaeon
GTTCCCTCTTCTGCATGGACCGTGATAATAGTCGATGAATCGACAAACCTGGAATTCGTGGACCACTGGTCCGATTTATCGGGATATACCAACGCAGACCTTCCGGCACTTTCGCGACTCACCCGTATACCACAGTACCAACTGGAAGTAAAACTCCGTGAAAGAGCCTATCCCCGTGCCGATGTGACGGGGCCTGTCACAACCATTTTCCTCAAGATCCCAAAGATCCGGGAAGAACAAAGCGACCCCCCGGTTTGGGAGATTACATGGGAAGGATTACTCATCGCGTTCAACAAGGACTTCGTACTGACCTTCTCCCGGTCTTCAGCTGACATCACGGACCGGGTATTATCAGACGGGACTGCACAGGGGATTGTCCTCAATGGCCCCGGGATCCTGTATCTTGCAGTCAGTATTTCTTTGAGTACTATTGAAGACTTAATTCTCGCTGCAGAAGAACAACTCGTCTACCTGGAAACCCAGTCAATGAACCAGCTCCCACAAAATTTCCTTGCAATGATGTATAGTGACCAGAAAGAACTCAGCCGGATTATATCAGGGTTACTCCATACGAAGACTGCACTTGAAGAAATATGCACAAGTGACCGTGCGGTCTTTTGCAGGGGTGATACAGAGGAGGGCCGGATCCGTACACTGGTGGACAGGTGTTCACTGCTCTCTGATACTGCACAGCACGTGACAGACTCATTTGCATGGATGGTCGATTTTTATTTAAACACTGCCTCCTTCTCGATGAACAGGGTGATGAAACTCCTCGCCGTACTGACCGCTCTCACCATGATCCCTGCACTTGTCGGAGGACTTCTCGGAATGAACCTGATCGGTAATCCCTGGCCTGCTACCCTTCTCCAGATGGTTTCGGTGGTCGCACTTGTCATGCTGATGACCGCATGGGTTTACTATAACATCGGATGGCTGAAGGAATGATATATTCCCAGGATGTAAAAACCCAGGATATATTCCAGTTTGATTCCTTTTTGTGACTTCTGCCCGTCTATTAGCAATGTAGTGATCAAAAATCAAGGAACCAATTATAAACGGGAATAAAACACATCCCGATTATGACATGAGGATTGACACGTACTTATAGAACTAATATTGCTCATGTTTGCAGTTGATACGCGAGAAGAGAATGGCCATTTATGAATCCATTATATCTTGAGGATTTTCATGTATTTCACTAATTCGCTATTCAACCTGTTTCCTTTGTTGATTCGCATCCCGATATCTGATCGTTTCCAACATCATCCTTAAATGTCCTGTCGGGAGAAGGAAACCATCTTCCATATATAGATCCCCGACAAACTGTTGACTTTCCCAATGAGGGGTATTGTTATGAGCGAAACACAAGAGAGAAAATCAGTTGTAGAAATAAGAGATATCACTGCCGGGGCCGGAGCACTCGGTCTCCTTGGCTATGGGATGACCGGGGCACTTCTTGGCCTTGCAAACGCCGGGTTGATCGAGGTGGGATCGATGATCCTCGCAATGGTCATCTTTTATGGTGGGATCGCACAGTTTGTCGCGGGTCTGATGGAATGGAAAAAAGGAAATACCTATGGAATGGTTGCATATGCATCATTTGGGCTATTCTGGTTTTCATTCGGGGCCCTGCTCCTCCTTCCGGTACTAGGTCTTGCTAAGACTACCGGTGGCCCGGGGGCAATGGCTGCATACCTTGCACTATGGGGCATTTTCACAACAATCCTGTTTATCGGATCATTGAAGATGTCGAAAGCACTTCAGTTTGTCCTTGGGACTCTTGCTCTTCTGTTCTTCCTCCTCGCCGTCGGATCGGCAACAGGGAACTCAGTGTTTACGGTAATCGGTGGGTATGTAGGAATTATCAGCGGATTTGCGGCTATTTACACCGCACTTGCACCTGTACTGAATGACATTTACGGCCGGAATATTGCACCACTTGGATGATGAAGGCGGTTGCACTAATTCCTAATCTTTTTTTCTTAATTTTCTATAGGAGATCAGGGATACAAATCCACAGTGTCGATTTCATCTTGTAAATCGGGATCGATTGATCATGGTTGATACCACCAAAAACGAATATCATTTCCGTATTCTTATGATACATTACGGCCAGGTTAATTTTGAAAAGGATGTTGCTACCCCACAATATTCTCAATAGACTTCATAAAACGGGCATATTGTATGCAATTCTCCCTCCTCTACCCGGAATAAATCATCCAGGTCATTGACCGCAGAATGAGAAAATACGGTAAGCCTCCGCCGTGAATGGAAATTTTATTTTTTTACCTTGTCATTCATTTCATTATTTCACCTCCCATACTTGGTTCTGATTTTCTCCCACCGCCTAATTCCATAAGATTTCCAGCACTTCTGGCCATGCACGCCTGGCCAACAATTATATCCTGGAAATGGACTGGCAGCACATCTGTATTTCCCAGAGAAAGAATTACGGCCGCAACCTTCTTCCTGCACGGCACCTCACGAACAGCACCTGGGGACCAAAATAAAAAAACCTACGAATAAATCAAGTGAACATACAGAAAATGAAAAGCGATGCTTCATCAGTTAGACCAAGAGGATATTTAATCATGACAATGTAACAATAACAATAATGAAGGTGCAGGCATCGATAACCGGCAACCCGGTGCATGGTGTGGGATACCGGGCATTCCTCCTGGATAAAGCGCTTGACTCCGGTCTACAGCGGTTTGATGCACGCAATGAGATGCATGACGACAAACAGTGGGTGATTGTACGTGCTGAGGGAGAACCAGACATAATTGACGTGTTTCGGTCCTGTATCTGCGATGCGCATCCTCCCGACGCGATTGTGTCTGCCGTTTCTTTTCAGGAATATTCCGGATATGTCATCAGTATAAACGATTTCATGCACAAGATCATGGTCGAACAGCTTACCAAAGGGATTCCTGCAATTATCAGCATTGATAAAAAGCAGGACCGGATGTTGGAGAAACAGGATCAGATGCTGGGTAAACAGGATCAGATGCTGGGTAAACAGGATCAGATGCTGGAGAAAATGGATCACATGGAAACCTCAATCAAAGGTGAGATTACCGACCTTCGAACTGATCTGCGCTCATACCTCGACCGAAAACTTTCTGTGATTGAACAGGACATTCAACAGATCAAAGCTAAGATCGGTCTGGTATAAATATCCCGATTCCACCTGCAAAGAGTTGCAAGTTTCTTGAAGTTTCAGTCTGTCGGTTCTAGCATAAAATGATAGAATTTCGCGATGTAGTGTATATACAATCTTAATTATGCAAGAACATCCGCAAGGATCAGATTACAACATCACTCATAGAAACCCTTATCACCCTATATATTCCGAGAACGGGATGATCCTACATGAAAAGGGTCTTTTTTGATGAACTGGAACTGCCGGGAGCTGACGATAACCTTGATATCGGATCAGGGTCCCAGTCAGAACAGACAGGGAAGATCCTGCTGGGGGTTGAAAAGGTTCTGGAAAAGGAATCGCCCGAGGTCATCCACGTCCAGGGTGACACCAACACAGTTCTTGCCGGTGCCCTTGCCGCAGCAAAACTTCATATCCCTATCGCCATGTTGAGGCTGGGTTACGGTCTTTTGACCGGTGCATGCCGGAGGAGATTAACAGGATTGTTACAGATCATATCTTAAATTATCTTTTCGCTCCCACGACGGCCACACGGGGGTTCCTTCTTCGTGTAGGGGTCCTGGATGAAACTATCCGCGTGACCGGCAGTTCTATCGTTGATGCGGTCTTTCAGAACATCGAGATCGCGAAACGACACGGGGACGCCCTGTCCAGGTTCGGGTTTGCCAAGGGTAAATATTTTCTCCTGACTGTCCACCGGGCAGAGAATGTGGATGTTCAGTCACGACTCGAAGGTATCATCTATGGGTCTCCAGGCGA
>CAIJED010000121.1 GCA_903819595.1 uncultured Methanomicrobiales archaeon
ATGACGGACTGGAAGCAAAACGAGGAGGCACTCGCTGAGAGTGAATCATTTAACCGGAACCTCGTGGAGAACCTGCCTGATTATATCATTGCATATGGGTTGGATGGGAAAATCCTCTACGTAAATCCAGCCACGGTCAGGGCGCTAGGGTATACGGCAGAGGAGCTGGTCGGCACATCCCTGCTCTCATATGTCGCAGAGGAATACCGCAATATTAAGATTTCCAGGAAAACTGATCGTCTCGAAGGGGACGAGGTCCCCCCCTATGAGATCGATCTGCTGTCACGGGATGGACATCGGATATCAGTGATAGTCAAAGGGACCCCGATTCGATACCATGACAGCCCGGCTATTCTCCTCCTCTTCAATGATATCACCGGGCGCAAGCAGGCGGAAGAGGCCATTAGAACTGCCGAGGAGACCTACAGAAATATTTTTCTTAATTCTCAGATCGGGCTGTTCAGAACGGATATCCATACAGGGCTGATACTTGATGCGAATGATACCGTTGCCCGGTTTATTGGGTATCAAGACAGGGCATCGTTATTGGCCGAACCTTTTTCCATTGCAGAACGGTATATCGACCCATCTGACCGCGAGAAGATGATCTCCCAGTTGCAGGCCCATGGTGAATTTTTAAACCACGAAGCACGTTTTCGGAAAAATGATGGTTCAATCATATGGATGCGCTTTTCAGGCAGGCTTGTAAAGGAAAAGGGTTGGATCGAAGGGGTTTCGGAAGACATCACCGAGCGCAAACGTGCGGAAGAAGCACTCCGTGAAAGTGAAGCGCATTTAAAACGGGCTGAAGAGGTCAGCGGTTCTGGCAACTGGGAGCTGCGACTGAATAAAAATACCTTCAAGGGATCGGAGGGTGCATGGACCCTCTATGGTCTCGAAGGAGCTCAATGTGGTATTAAAGAAGTTCAGAACATTCCCCTTCCCGAGTACCGTCCTCTTCTTGATACTGCCCTGGCGGACCTGATCACGGGAAAATCACCCTATAATGTAGAGTTTAAGATCAGGAGGCCATCTGATGGGATGATCCTGGACATCCATTCGCTTGCAGAGTACGATCCCGACCGGAACGTCGTATTCGGGGTTATACATGATATAACCGGGCGCAAACTGACGGAAGAGAGACTAATGCAATCTGAGATCCTCCTACGGAACATGATCGAGAGCCCGCAATCAATCAAGATCTTCTCGCTCGATTTGGACTTCCGGTACCTCGCGTTCAATGCCAGGCACCAGGAGACAATGAAGGCAATCTGGGGGGTGGATATCAGGCCCGGCATGAATATGCTCAACGTTATCGGTTACGAGGGTGACCGGAAGAAGGCGCAGCGGAATTTTGAACGGGCACTTGCAGGAGAGCATTTTACACTGCCCGAAGAGTATGGGGATGAAGCGCTGGGTCGGAAATTCTGGGAAGATACATACAGCCCGATTTACGATGAGAATCGCCGGGTCATCGGGCTCACGGTCTATGTCATCGAGATCACGGAACGAAAGCGGGCGGAGGATGAACTCCGCGAGACAGAACGGCGACTTGAGGAAATCATCAACTTCCTTCCCGATGCCACATTTGCAATCGATTATGAAGGCCGGGTGATAGCATGGAACAGAGCGATAGAAGAAATGACTAGTATAAAGGCGGAAGACATGCTCGGGAAAGGTAACTATGAGTACGCACTTCCTTTCTATGGTGAACGTCGCCCGATACTGATCGATCTCGTTATGATGCAGGGTCAGGGGGCGTTAAACAACTACTCAGCTGTGCGAAAGGACGGCGATGCCCTTACTGCTGAGACCGACCGGGCTCGCGTGGGCGGAAAAGAGGTCTGCCTCTGGGGGAAGTCGGTCCTGTTTAAAAATTCCCTTGGCGAGGTAGTCGGGGCGATTGAGTCGATCCGGGACATCACCGATCGCAAAATGGTAGAAATTGCCCTCAAAAAATCACGGAACCTGTACCGGGCTATTTTTGAAACGACCGGGGCCGCGACGATTATTGTAGGTAGTGATACGACAATTATCCTGGCAAATTCTGGATTTGCTAAATTCTCCGGCTTTTCCATTGATGAACTGGAAGGTAAGAAAAGCTGGACTGAATTTGTGACCGGGGAGGACCTGGAACGGATGAAACGGTACCACCATGACCGCCGTGATAGACCGTACGGTGCACCAGGTGTCTACGAATTCCGGTTTGTCGATCGGTATGGTGAAACAAGACATTGCCTGAATAATATCGGTGTGATTCCCGGAACGACCCAGAGCGTCGCCTCCATTGTTGATATTACCGGGCTGAAGCAGGCGGAGACGGCGCTGCGGCAGACCCTTGACCAACTCACCAAAAATGAACAGGAACTGCGGGAAAGTGAGGGGAAATACCGCACTGTTTTTGAAAATACCGGCACAGCAACCGTTGTTCTGAATGAGGGCAATATCATCGAACTGGCAAATTTCAGGTTTGCACAACTCAGCGGTTTTTCCAAAGATGAGATCGAAGGAAAGAAGAGATGGACCGAATTTGTCGTCCCGGAAGACCTGGAACGGATGCATGCCCAGCACCAGATGCGCAGGCAGGACCGGGAGAAGGCACTCACCAGTTATGAATTCCGTTTTGTCACAAAAACCGGGGATATCCGCTCTATTTACCTATTTGTAGATATTATTCCAGGAACAAAGAAGAGCATCGCGTCCCTGCTGGACATCACTGAACGGAAACGGGCGGAGGAATTGTACCATACGGTCTTTGAAAATACCGGGACCGCGATGATCATCGTTGAAGAGAATTCAGTAATTTCACACGTCAATGAAGAGATGGAAAAAATATGGGGGTATTCTCGGGAAGAGATTGAAGGCCGGGTAAAATGGCAGACACTGGTTGCAGAAGAAGACCTTGGCAAGATGCAAAAATACCACGGGGCCAGGCGGATCGGTCCTGGTAACGCGCCCAGCGATTATGAATTCAGATTTATCCATAAAAACGGCGAGGTCAGGGATGCCGACCTGACCGTTACAATAATTCCTGGTACACAAAAGAGTGTCGTATCACTCCGTGACATCACGGATCTTAAAAAACTCGACCGGCAGGTCAGGGAGAGGACGGACCAGGTTGAGCAGCTGCTCCGCCAGAAAGATGAGTTTATCGCCCAGGCTGGCCATGACCTCAAGACCCCGCTCACACCGATCATCGCATTGCTCCCCCACATTCTTAAAAAGGAACAGGACCCCGAGCTCCGCGAGATCCTCACAATGGTGATAAGTGATGCAGCGGCGATGAAACATCTCATCACTGATATTCTTACCCTTGCAAAACTCAATACCCTCTATACCACGGCGGATGCCAAAGAGATAGTACTGGCAGCCGAGGTAGAAAAAGGCATTGCGATGCATACCTGGATGGCAGAAAAGCAGGGCAATGTCATTGAAAATACCGTCAGTCCGGATACCAGGATATGGATCATGCCACTTCACCTTGAGAGTCTCCTCGATAATCTCATCGGTAACGCGATCAGGTATTCGCCGGACGGGGGAATTGTCACCATTTCTTCCTACGTGACTGAGGAGTTTATTGCGATCTCTATCACTGATACCGGGATTGGCCTGACCCCCGAAGAGACAGTCCGTATATTTGATCTATTTTATAAGGCTGATACGTCACGACACCAGCGGGACTCATCAGGTCTTGGCCTCTCCATCGTGAGCCGTATTGCTCACCTGTACGGGGGTTCCGTAAAAGCGGAAAGTCCGGGAAAAGGCTGTGGCTCTACCTTCACCGTTACCCTTCCCAGGCGGTCCTGAATGCCAAAAAGCAACTGGTCCGGGGTACCCGGGGAACAAAGATTCCCCGGGGAATTTTTATCATCATAAGATAAGAAGTGGCGTATCTGTGGAGACTTCCCGGTATTGATACTACACTGGCTGTCAGTTCAGGTATAAAGGACCGGGATCTGGTTGTCGATGATGCCCAACATAATTCATCGAACAGGTTTTCTACAATCTGGTGGACGATGCAGCCCGGCATGGCGGGAAGTTCACGACTATCCGTTTCTCATTGGGAGAGTGTGGTAATGATCGTCTTATCGTATGTGAGGATGATGGCAATGGTATCCCAGCAGAAGAGAAGGAAAAAATCTTTGAACGGGGTTTAGGAAAAAATACTGGCATGGGTCTCTTTCTTGCCCGGGAGATCCTATCCATTACCGGCATCACAATAACCGAGACTGGCGAGCCTGGCAAAGGAGCACGGTTCGCGATGACGGTGCTGAAGGGAATGTACAGGTAACTTTTTACTTATTGGGATAATTATCCACAATTCTCCAATTTTTCAGGTAATGATCTCCTGCCCCTGAACATACGATATACTTGGGAAATCCGGGAAATCCGAACATGTGTGGTATTGTATCCAGGATCTCAATGCAAAAAAGTATCAGGTAATAAATTACAGTGGAAGTATAATGCCATCTGCAATTCGGGTCCTTTACGTTGATGATGAACCCGGTCTTCTTAACATCGGCAAGCTATTCCTGGAGAGAGAGGGTGCATTTGCTGTCGATATACGGAGATCCGTCAGTGAAGCGCTCGAACTACTAAACACGGAGCATTACGACACTATCATCTCAGATTACCAGATGCCGGATATAGATGGAATTGAGTTTCTCAAGAAACTCAAAACCCTGGGGAATACAACACCATTCATTATTTTCACGGGAAAGGGGCGTGAAGAGGTAGTTATTGAGGCAATTAACAGTGGTGCGGACTTTTATCTCCAGAAAGGCGGAGAACCCAAAGCCCAGTTCGCGGAACTTGCACATAAGATCAAGACAGCAGTCAGCCGTCAAAGGACAGAAAATCAGGCAAGGGATACCGAAAGAAGGCTCTATGACATCATTAATTTCCTCCCTGATGCCACCTTCGCGATAGATAATGATGGGAGAGTGATCGCCTGGAACAAAGCGATTGAAGAGATGACCGGGGTCCCTGCAACTGATATGCTGGGAAAGGGGGACTACGAATATGCGATTCCATTTTATGAGGTACGCCGTCCAATCCTAATCGATCTTGTATCTATTCCAAATGAAGAGCTTTCGCAGGGCACCTATGCAATCGTCAAAAAAGAAGGAGATCTCCTTATTGCAGAAACCACGCTTCCCCGCCCGCTTGGGAGATATTCTGTTCTGCACGGAAAAGCATCTCTCCTCTATAATAACCAAGGGGAGGTTATTGGTGCCATTGAATCCATACGGGATATCACAGAACAAAAACGAGCGGAAATTGAACTCATCAGGAAAAACGATGAACTCAATGCCTCTTATGAGCAGATTGCTGCCGCAGAAGAAGAGATGCGGGCACAGCTTACCGAACTGAAACAGACCCAGCAGAACATCCAGGAAAGTGAGGAAAAATATAGAACGCTTGTCGAACATTGCATGGATGCAGTCTTCATCGCACAAGATGGTTGTATTGCGGCTGTAAATCCGGCTTTTAGCTCTATGACCGGTTATTCGGAAGAAGAACTTATTGGCCAGCCTCTTACCATGCCAATAGCACCTGAAGATCGCGAGATGGTGCTCTCCCGACACAAGAGAAGGCTTGCCGGGCATAACGAACCAAATAACTATGAATTCTCAATGGTTCACAAGGACAAACAGGCCCGCTTGCGGGTAATTATGAGTGTTGGAGCTGGAAAATACCAGGGCAGGTCTGCGACCATCGGCACAATCCATGATGTCACGATGGAACGTAACCGCGAAGATTTGCTCCGGGAAAGCGAGATGCGGTTCCATCAGCTCTCGAATGCATCGGATGACGGTCTTGTGATGCACAAACAGGGTATCATACAGGAAGTGAATACAAGTGCCTGCAACCTGTTTGATTATTCCCATGATGAACTTATCGGGATGGATGTCCTGGACCTTACCGCCCCGGGTTCAAAGGATATTGTCCGGGAAAAGATACAGATGCTATCCGAAGCTCCTTACGAGATGGAAGGGCTGAAAAAGGACAAAAGCAGATTTTTTGGGACATTTCATTCTCGTAATATTACGTTTAAAAATCAACAAGTCCGGCTTACCTCGGTAAGAGATATTACTGAGTCCCGGAGGTCAGAAGAGGCGCTGAAACACCAATCTGAAACGCTTTCGATCCTCAATGGTATCATCATTACGGCAAACAAGGCAGATACCCTCCCCGGACTCCTCAGCGGTATCCTAGAGGAGTCTTTACGATTAATGGACTTTGATGCTGGTGGGATCTACCTCGTAAACCACTCCACACGGACAGCGGATGTCGTCCAGTCAAAAAATCTCCCTCATGAATTCCTGGTGAAAATCCAGACAGTCCCCATTGATAAGAATCCCTATGACATGGTGTTCATCCGAAAAGAACCAATTTTCACCGAGAATTATGCAAAGATCAATCCTGACAGCTCGAAGAAATTTGGATTCCAATCTGCTGCTATTGTTCCCTTACTTGCAAAAGGGGAGGCCATCGGGGCAATGAACCTCACCAGCACAAAGCGGTATATCATCTCCGAAGAAGAAAAACAGACGTTAATCTCTATCGGCAGTGAGCTTGGCAGCACGTTAGAGAGGATGATTGCCGAAGAGGACGCAAAAAAAGCATCCAAGAATTTAGAGACCCTGTTCAACTCGATCGATGAGATGGTCTTTGTGCTGGACATGGGAGGCAACATACTTGCGATAAATGATACGGTTCAAAAACGGCTCCTATACACTCCAGAGGAACTTACCGGAACGAATGTACTCCTATTGCATGTACCCGAACGGCGTGATGAAGCACTACAGATTGTCCAGGGAATGATTGCCGGGACGATAGATTCCTGCCCGGTACCTGTTGTTTCAAAAGATGGGACACGCATCGACGTCGAAACAAAGGTTACCCGGGCGTTGTGGAATGACCAGGAAGTGCTTATCGGGGTGACCAGAGATATCACCGAACGTAAGTGTGCGGAGGAAGCACTGAGGGAAAGTGAAGCCAAGCTCCAGCTGGCGCTATTCGGATCTGAAACGGGCATGTGGGAACTGGATATTCCTTCCATGGCAGGAATAATCGATGATCGGGCTGCAGATATACTCGGTTACCAGAAAAACTCTATTGGGTCCCGGAGTATTGACTGGGATGAACTGTCACATCCTGATGACGTGCCCCTTATCCAAAAAAGACTCGCGGATTATCTTGATGGCCGGACAACTATTTTTGAATCCGAACACCGCATGCGAGATGTTTCAGGCGAATGGGTGTGGGTACTTGGCAGAGGAAAAATAACCCATAAATCCCAAGATGGATCATCCTTCCGGATATCAGGGACCCTGCATAATATCACAGATAGGAAACATGTGGAACTTGAACTCGTAGCTGCCCAAAAAGACCTTAAAGAGGCGCATCGCCTCGCACATATCGGGACCTTTGACTGGGATTTGGGAACCGATACGGTAACCTGGTCAGAGCAATTGTTCAATATTTCCGGAAGAGATCCTTCATTGGGAGCACCTGCATATGCTGATCTTCCGGCTTATTATTCCAACGCCAGTTGGGATCTGTTGAGCGGTGCTGTCACGGGATCGCTTTCAACAGGAGACCCGTTTAACCTCGAGCTGGAAATGATCCGTTCAGATGGTAGCAAACGATGGACAAATAATTTCGGGGGTGTAAAACGCAACGAGATGGGAAAGATTATCGGATTTTACGGTACGGTGCAGGACATCACCGAGTGGAAACGAGTTGAAGTGGCACTGGAGAAGGCCCAGGAAAAATATACCAAGGCATTCCTCGCCAGTCCGGATGCGATTATACTCACAGATATGGAAACCGGACGGTTCGTTGAGGTGAACGATACGACATCCCGGATATACGGGTATTCACGGGATGAGATGATCGGAAAGAGTGCAGTTGAGCTTGGCATCTGGCTGAGAAACGAGGATCGGGACGACTTTATCAGCCAGTTGAGAATAAACGGGCGAGTTGAAGGGTACGAAACGATCGGACGCCATAAATTCGGTAAATTGTTCAACGGATCGATTTCTGCAGATATCATCAAAATTGGCGACAGGGTGCATCTCATCAGCATCATCCGTGATATTACCAAACGTAAAATAGTTGAGGAGGCATTGCGGGAGAGTGAAGCACGCTTCCGGAAGATCCTGGAAAAGGCCCCCTTGCCCTTGTGCTATGTGAACACGGACGGGGTGATCACCTTTAGGAACGAGCGTTTTGTTCAGATTTTTGGATACACCGCTGAAGATGTTCCCACCCTAACCAAGTGGTGGCAGCAAGCGTATCCCGATGCGCATTACCGGCAGTGGGTGACCACCACATGGGATGCAGCGCTACAACGTGCGACCGAGAATGGCATAGATATCAGGCCTGTCGAATACAGAGTGACCTGTAAAAGTGGGGAAGAACGTATCATTGAAATCACCGGGATTACCTTGGGCGATGACTTTCTGGCGACTTTTATTGATCTGACCGAACGCAAGCGGACAGAAGAGAAATTACAGGAAACCAACGAATATCTCAACAATCTGATTGAATACGCCAATGCCCCGATCATTGTATGGGATTCGGGGTATGTGATAACCCGTTTCAACCATGCCTTCGAGGACCTGGCCTTCCTGCCGGAACAGGAAGTAATCGGGCAGCGTCTTGACATCCTGTTCCCCAAAGAAAGCAGGGATGCTTCATTCCTTCAAATCAAAAAGACCATTTTAGTATCCAATCCAAAAACAGGGGTAATATATATAACTTAGTACTATAATAATATAGGATGTGTCTCTGCCGAATCAGGACTTAATCTTCTTAAATTCTATTACCCAAGAAAACATAAACGAATTTTTCACTCCTGAAACATTACTTCGATTAGTAAATATCATCGAATCCCAACTGTCGGAAAATGCAATTCTCAAAATCCAGATCCAGGAATTACGAGATGAAAATAACCGCCTTAAAGGAGAACAAGGGAAACCAAAATTTGATAGTAAAAAGCAGAAGCCGCCGAAATCTACAGATTACTCATCTGAAGATGAACGAAAAAATCTTCAACCAAAACCGAACAAGGGTCGTGGCGAAAGAAATCACAAAGTGAAAATTGATCGCGAGGAAATAGTCAGAGTACCTCAAGCAGATCTTCCCGCAGATGCTGTTTTTAAGGGATATGATGAGATAATCGTTCAGGACATAAAAATTGTAACTGATAACATCCGATACAAAGTTGAATTATGGTATTCCCCCTCAGAAAATAAGACATATCGTGCAAAACGACCCGAAGGGTATCGCGGTGAATTTGGACCTCACATACGTGCATTAATCCTGACATTAAAATACGGTTGTAATGTATCAGAACCAGCAATCCACACATTTCTTGACTACTTTGGAATTTTATTATCCAAGTCTACGATCTCCCGATTTTTAACAAAAGATCTCGATATCTTCCACAAGGAGTACGATGAGATAGTCAAAGCAGGTTTAAGTTCAGCGCGATATCAGCAAATCGACGATACGGGTGCCCGTGTTAATGGATGTCAATATCACACACATATTCTGTGCAACGAATTTTACACGGCATTCCTCACCAGACCGCATAAAGACCGGTTGACGGTTTTAGAAATTTTGTTTTGTGAACATGAAATGAAATTTACATTTGATTCGGCGAGCTTCGACCTAATGAAGACCTTCAGGGTTCCAAATAAAATCATTCTCTATCTACAGAAAAATGTGTTTGCTCAAACACTCAATTCAGAATTACTAGAACCGTGGTTGCAATCATTGCCATCAGATACTAAGCAGAAAGATAGTCTGATACGCAGGATAAAGGAGGCAGGAGCAATCTCATACTACCATACCCAGAAAGAGTGGCCTGCGATTGAAATTCTTATGAGTGATGCTGCTCCTCAATTCGCTCATATCGCACTCATACATGCATTATGCTGGATACATGAGGGAAGACATCTGAAAAAATTAAATCCGACATTAACGCTCTATCGCGAACTATTAGAGCTGTTTCTCGAAAAATTTTGGGATTTTTATAAAGAGTTGAACGAGTACAAGGTGGAAAACTCACCTGAAGGTGCTCGTAGACTTGAACAGGAATTTGATTACTTATTCGCGACAAAAACAGGTTACGGAGATCTGGATGAGCGGATTCTGAGAATTGCCAATAACAAACAGGAACTACTGGCGGTTCTCGAAAACCCGGAAATTCCCCTTCATAATAATGCAGCTGAACTTGGTGCACGGGTTCAGGTACGAAAACGGGATGTGAGTTTGCACACCATCACCCCAGAAGGGACAAAAGCTCAAGATACGTTTATGACGATAGTTCAAACCGCTAAAAAACTTGGTGTGAACCCTATCGCATATTTTTACGATCGATTCACTCAATGCCATGTGATCGATCCCCTTGGAGTTCTAATTCATAAAATGGCGGGTGTGCCACCACCAACCACACAATTTAGATAATTTTCAGGGCTCTGATTTTCATGATCAAAGAGTGTACCTACTGGGAAGATTTCTCATATATCCTTCTTTTTCGAGAGGATACCCATTTTAGGCGAACAGTGGGAGAGTGTCGAGATTCCGATTCTGGTTAAAGATGGCAGTGTCCGGACGGTACTCTGGAATTCGGCGAACATCCTTGATTCCAATGGAAGGATTCTCTCCACAATCGCCCAGGGTGTTGACATCACAGATCGTAAGGAGGCTGAGGAAGCCTTGAAGGAGAGTGAGGAACAATTCCGGATATCCATTGAGAAAGCGCCTGAGGCAATACTGCTGTTTGATATAACCCAGGACCGGTATATCGAGGCAAATGCCGAGGCGGAGCGAATTTTCGGGTGCAGCCGCCAGCAACTGCTTGATTCCGGCCCCCAGCAATTCTATAAACCCGATCAACCCGATCTGCTGCCAATTAGCGAAACAGTAGATGAACATCGCCGGCTGGTTATTACAGGAGAGACAATCGTTTTCGAACGGTATATTCGGAATACACGGGGAGAAGATCTTGTCATGGAAGTGCGCCTCGTCCTGTTGCAATTTACCGGGCGAAAGCTCATCCGGAGTAGTTTTATTGACATTACCGATCGAAAGCATGCCGAAGAGGCGCTTTCGCTGGCTATTAAGAAACTTAATCTCCTCTCCGGCATTACACGGCATGATATCAATAATCAGCTGACCATGTTAATGGGCTTTATCAGTATTCTCGAAATGAAAAATCCGGACCGCTCACTCAGCGAGTATTTCCAGAAGGTCAGCAAGGCTGCACAACGGATTTCATCCATGATCCGATTCACGAAGGAATACGATGAGATTGGTATCCATGCTCCTGTCTGGCAGAAATGCCGCACAGTAGTAGATATTGCAGCTAAAGAAGTTCCTCTCGGGCAGATAACAGTACAGAACGATATCCCTGACGGTGCAGAAGTATTCACCGACCAGTTGATTGTAAAGGTTTTCTATAACCTGATGGACAATGCGGCCCGGTATGGCGGGAAAATAACAACAATCTTTTTCTCAATTGAGGATCGCGGTGATGACAATCTGATTGTATGTGAGGATGATGGTGAAGGAATACCAGCAGGAGAAAAGGAGAGGATCTTTGAGAGGGGCTTTGGAAAGAACACCGGACTTGGTTTGTTCCTCTCCCGGGAGATCCTCGATATTACCGGCATCACTATCAGTGAGACCGGCGAGCTAGGCAAGGGTGCACGGCTTGAGATGACGGTGCCGAAAGGTATATGGCGGCGGACCGGGGAGGTATGATCCCATGTTCCAGAAAAGGGATGTCTCTCAAAAGAACAGGGGCGAACAAGTCCAGGATATCAGCACCACAACTGCTGTCGATATACTTGCGAGAGTAAAAATATGATCGAATCGCTCGATGTCAGGACCCTCGTCGTCGTCCTTATCCTTGGGCATGCAGTTGCCGCTCTGTTACTTTTCTTCGATACGCGAAAACGGGCAGCTGGCTTTGACATTATCTTCATGATCGGGATGGCTTTCCAAAGCATTGCGTGGCTGCTCATCTACCTTCGTGGTATTGTTCCCGATCTCATCTCTTTTGAACTCGGTAACAGTCTCATCTTCGCAGGTATGTGTCTGGAAGGTATCAGCCTTCTCTCGCTTAATCGAAACGTCGATAAGAAATGGCTCCTTTTCTATCTCTCCGTATTGGCAGTCTTATTAACGATCTGGTGGATTCCCATCACTGGGCAGAACTTGATGATGGGCATAACCGCCTTCATCACCCCACTCTTCTTCATCTTCCCCGCCACATTCCTTGTCTTCTTCGCGTCGAGACCCTCTCCCTTACAAAAATTC
>CAIJED010000122.1 GCA_903819595.1 uncultured Methanomicrobiales archaeon
CCATAGCGATTAGATGGGTCATCGGGTTTCAACTTATAGCTCACTAACTCACTCATCACCCCATCCACATCATAGTTTTTATCAGGATGTTTCGCCCTGTTGAATATAAAACTAAGCTCATTCAACGGGACAGGCCCGAATATATGCTAATACCAATTCGCCTTCATTCATATAACTTCGTTGCCTTCATCGTCATTTCTTCGACGTACTAAAATGTACGCCTCCGTAGCCTCCTCCTTGTCGCCCGGGTACCCTCTGGGTGCTATTTTTGAATCCGAATTGGTATAATATCCCTTTTACCTGATCCATGTGTAGGATGAGCGGAGAGGGGAGAGGAGAAAAAGTCAGGTAATAGGGTGAAACAAATTGGGGTCGGACTAAACCCTTTAAAGGCAGTGTTGAGTTTTGAGTTGACATCGCAGAACGCAAAGCAGGACATTGCGAAAGCGGAAGAAAAAGACGGGGCAAAGAAACATTTGCTGCAACAGTTTCACAAACTTTTAAAATGGTCAAAAAGCTAATAAATTAAATATATTACCGATCAGCTATCACCAATCAAAAAAACATGGGGTCACCCATTAGAGGGCACCCTGTCAAGAAATAAATCTTCCCCTGCTGCAAAAACCTGACGGTTTGCAGGGAGTCTGGTACCATTGAACGTCTGGTTCAGTGCCATCCTTTCACCTCTCTGCACCCGTTTCTTCATTTGTTCGGTTCTGACCGGTTTATACCGATCTGTACCAGTCACCCATCGGGATCAAGGTTCTTCAAGAGAACCCCTGTCATCAAGGACCCAGAAAATCGTCGGTTCCCTGCCGTGTCCAGTCGGTTCAAATCTCGTGGTTTTAAGCCACCCCTTATGCAAGCTCACGGCAAGGGCAGATACGGTATCGGATAGCGGGGAAGGAGCCTAATCAAATCTCGTGGTTATGAGCCAACCCCCGTGGGTAGTTTCCTTCCCCTTATGTATCATCCGAAAAGCTTCTTATCATCGAAGACTGCCCGGTCCCGCAGTACATAATATGATGCCCGCGCCAGCTTATGACTCACCGCCTTGATTGCAACAATGTTATTCGTCTCAGCGGTTTTTTTCATGTAGTACCGTGCGACAGCCGGATAGTACCTCTTTGCAAAATTAGCTGCTTCCATATATGCCCAGGAGAGATACTTATTCCCGTTCTTCCTGTTTCCTTCACCCGTCTTTTTGTCATTGGACCGTCGTATACTCTCGACACATCTGCAGTAAGAGGCATAGCGACCTACCTGAGGGAATCGGCTGATATCTCCAACCTCCAGCATGATGGTGAGTCCAAGGGTGGTCCCGATCCCCGGTACGGTGAGCAGTCCTTTGAACTCATCCCGGAGACGGACCTGCCCGAGGATGGTATTTTCAATCTCTTTAATCTGGCCGGTAAGGTGGTGTATCGTGCTTAAGCTTGCCATCACTGAAAGTCTCAAATGGGGTTCCTGAAAAAGTCGTTCCACCTCTTTTTTCTGAAGTGTCTTGATATCGTCACTTTTCATTGCGGCCCCAAGGTTCCTGCTCATGATGTTCTTTATGCTTAAGACATGAGAGGTCCGGTGACGGACAAGATGGAGGCGTTTTCTCAGAAGATCTCTCACGGGACGCTCTTCTTTGGGATATATGTAGCCTTCGGGAAGAATCTTGAGGCGTAAGAGATTTGCGAGCCAGAGTGCGCTCTTCTTGTCATCCTTATGTTTGAGTCCCTTGTATTCCTTCATGGCAGCGGGGTTGGCAAGGTGGACTGGATAACCTGCCTCCATGAGCCCATCAACCAGCCAGTACCAGTTAAAGGTTGATTCCACTGCCACTCCCTCAAGCTCATCCTTGTACGGTGCAAGGACAGAGAAGATCAGGGGCAGATCGTTTCGATGCCGGTTCTTGTAGATC
>CAIJED010000123.1 GCA_903819595.1 uncultured Methanomicrobiales archaeon
CCTTTCGCTGAGAATAGATTTATGCAGTTGGGACACAGCCACCTGGATAACCACAGCCCCGTTTTCAATACTCCAGCTAATTTTGTCTCCCTTCTTGAGATCGAACTCGTTCACAAGATATGGAAGGACGCTTATCCGTAACGATTTGCTCTTCTAGGTGGCGGATTGATGGATGGATTCGTCGTGTCGTGCATATTTGGCAATTTTTATAGCTGGTTTAGGAAAGTCGTGGATTTAATGATATTTTAAGGATTGGGGTTTAAACGGTTAATTGTAGATCTGGATTCTCGCGTCCAGGTTTTGGATCGATAAGCTTTCGGTTCGCGGAGTCTGGTGGGCATTGGTACGACTACCGAGCCCGGGAATGGGAACTCGATCGGTAAGAACCTCATGACCCGCGGTCAGTTCAACCTCGGGGAGGACGTACGGTGGACGTCATTTGTGAAGACCTTTGATGTGGCGGGTAGGGTGGGATCCTTATTTTGTGTTGTTGTTTCTCTATTGAGTTTCGTCAGCAACCAAAACGATGGATCTCCCCGGCATCCAACCTTGTGAAGCAGCCCCGGGAAAAATAGATCCAATGATTACTGCATGGGATCTTCCGACAAGTCAGTTGTCGGGTCTTCGGATTTGACATGGGTCGTATCGAACAAGGATCTTGCGAATGTCTCATCCCTTGCTATTGGGCAGGAAGTACGGAGTGGCGGTCACCAGAACAGGTACATTCTCACCGGTCCGTCCCAGTACGAGAACCCGCAGGTGCTGAATAATTCCGACATCGTCCACTTCGATACGATGAGCCAGGTGCAAACGTCCGGTCCCGGCATCTACGAGGGGTGCATGATGCTGCATTCCGCCGGGGCTGCTGCTTCCGGCGTGACGCGTTGGGTTGAATCACTCAGTGCAGAGGGGGCGAATCTTACCGCGACGCCGTACTGTGAGACGGTGATTACGAGGTCGCTGTTTATGGCTGATCCTTCCTGGATGCTTCGTCCCGCCGTTAGGGTACATGCAACAGCAGGGCATCCGTACTGGTCAGTCCTCCTGGCGTGCACGGGAGCCGTTTTGAAACGGCATTATTTACTACAAGGATGCGTCCCCGCATCTCCAAAATAAACACCATCTCATCGATCGAGTCAAACAAGGGTTTCTAAATTTTTTCTAACTGTTTTAGCTGCCTCTTCCACGACCAATCCACCCTATTGTACTGCCAGGTCCTCTGCCCGTGCTATTCGTCATCCTGGTATTGAAGGGGGAAATAACGTGAGGAATCATCTCTCCTGTGGCTTGCCCTTTCTTGTGTACGGCAGGGAATACCGGTAACTCACAATAAAGCCCATTACCAGTGCGATGGCAATTGCAGGGACGAGCGCAGTATCAAAAACGATGGCGATGATCAGGGCAATGGCAATAGGACTCCGGAGGAGTGCGACACTGATACCGGCAATAACGCAGACGAGGCATACCGGGAGGGGGATAAAGGGAAAGAGCCGGAATACCAGGATCCCGACCGTACCCCCTATAAAGAAGCCCGGGAAGATGTATCCACCCGCAAACCCGGTGGAAAATGAGAAGGTTATGAGGAGGATTTTTACTACAACAAGGACAAAGAGCAGGAGGATGCTCACTTCGAGGTAGTTATCAATGAGTACCTGGAGCTGCTTGTTACCCATGAAAAGGGCGAGGGGGACGAGCATCCCGGCAACCCCTAACCCAAGACCTCCAAGCAGGCCGAGTAGTACCGGCCTGTGCTCAAGCGGTTCGAATATCCCCCGCATTTTTTTGTACACGAGGATGAAAAATATCCCCGAGGCCCCGCCAAGCACGCCAAGACCGACTGCATAGAGCAGGTCGATGTTCCGGAACTCCGGGTGGGCAGGCAGCGTAAACACGTTGCCGAGGAATGTGCCGGAAAGCAGGAAATAGGCTGCAAATCCCGCCGTGGCCGCAACAATGGACGGGAGGACCGCCTTCCAGGTCATGACGCCTTTCTCGAGAGTGGTCTCGATGAAAATGAGGGGCCCGGCGAACGGGGAGGTCAGGAATGCACCGAAGAACCCGCTGATGGCTGAGAGCGATGACAGGGTAACAACCGGGGGAGGCAATCGGGCTTTCTCTGCAATTGCGGTACCTACTGCACCAGTAGAGACGGTAAGTGGGCCCTCCGGACCAAGGGGAGCCCCGCAGACAAGGGAGACCAGCCCCCGGAGAAAGAGTTCAATCCCCCGTTTCAGGTCAAACCTGCCTTTCTCGGTAAACTCGAGAAGGTCCTCTGCCATGATGGCGATCTCGCCGTTAAAATAGTGCCGTATCAGCCCGGCACCAACCCCGCCAGTAACACAGATCACGAGGATCCAGGGGTTAAAGACCGGGGAAAGGGAGTACACGGGAATGCCGTTCCACAGGAACCCGGTGATTGCATCCTCCAGGAAAAAGAAGGCGATCATCAGGATGGCGCCGATTACCCCGACTATGGAGACATAGATGAGCAGGAAATAAAACTTCCTGGTGTTTAACGAGTCCATTTCTTTATCGATCTCTGTACTGCTGACACTCTCGGGCATCGCTGTCTCCTATACAGAGTGAAAAACCGCGGAGTATTAAATGCCACCGTATTTACTTCGTGCCCGGTGGAAGGTAGGGTGGGTTTCGGGCGCCGCACTTCATCCCCTCTTTTCATTATTCCACCTCGTTTCATACGGCTGGAAAATTATCACCGGCCCGTGCGGGAACTTGTATTCGTGCAGGAGAAAGCCTGGATAGGACTGGTACGGCCTGAACAAAAGCGGTGGAAAAGAATAACAAAACTCGCAAAGGAGATCAAAAAGGGGAATGGGGATTTTAAAAGGAATTAACGATATTCGATTTTTGATTCTAATCAACAGTCAATTCTTGAGTTATTAAAAAAAACTGATTGAAAATTATTCTCCAAAAAACCCTTTACAGCCCGCCCTCGGGTTTTGGCATCTTCGGGAGCATGTACCGGAGGTACCAGAAGACAAGCCCGAGAACGATGCTTATGAGCACCACATACCAGCCGAACTCGCCGAGCATCGCTCCTCCGGCCACTGTTGTTGCGGTTAACACGGGGTAGAATTCCTGGGTGAAGTAGTTATCGAAACCATGAAGGAGGACAGCCGGCCAGATGCTCCCGGACCGGAGCCGGATCCATGCAAAGAGTGTGGAGCCGCCAATCATGGCGAGGAAGAACATGACCATCGAGTACCCGAGACCGCCCGGCCCGGAATATCCCCCGGCGAGCATGACCGGAACGTGCCAGCAAAACCAGATGGATGCGGAGATGATTGCAATCCAGGTAAACGTGGTGAACCTGCCGAGCTCCGGGACAAGCAGCCCCCGCCACCCGAGCTCCTCGCCCGTTGCCGATACGAGATTGTAGCCAATCGCAATCACGATCCCCTGCAGCAACGGCAGTGCAAGCATGGCTGCCGCCTTGTCCGGCAGGAATGGCGCAATGCCGGAAACCCACGCGGTGCCGAACATCACGAGCCCGACCGCAATGGGGATGACGATCGCAAGGAGCCACCACCGGAGCTCACCGATCTTAAATCCGAACCCCTCAAGGTTACCCTGGAAGGCGAGACGGGTCACGATAGCCGCAACAGCGGGACACCACATGAGGAGAAACATCGAGTTTCGGAGTATGCCGGTCTCTATGGCAAACTGCGGTTTCGCGGCGATGATGTACCAGAAGATCGACGAAAGTCCAAAAACGAGCACGAGGTAGGCTGCAACAACGTGTTTTGGGTTCGTCAGACGGGGTGTATTTTCCGGTTCTGCCATATGATGGACTTGGTAACCGGATGTTATTACCTTATTGATCTTATCAGAATCCGGACCATGAAACTGCCCCCCATCAACAAAACCGCCATGCAGTCCTTTTTTGTTTAGCTTTAACCATTTGGGATATCATCGAAAAACGGTCCTGTCCGTTCAAAAAGGAAAAAAATATGGAAGATGTTACACCATTTACAATGATGAGACGATTATTCTTTATCGCGATGGTACTCGTTATTTGTGTCATTGCGTGTGGATGCATCCAGGAGCCTGCCAAACCTTCGATTGAGGGGAAACCGGTTAGCACACCTACCGCTGCACCGATCTCCCCGGTACCCGGAATTCCGTCAACCGGTTCACCCACTGCTGAGTTCTCCAATGCCCGGCCAAATGCAACACTCACTCTGGATCCCGGTGTTTACATCCTCTCTTTCCAGGCAGCCGGCCCCCAAAAGATGCAGTTCTTTATCAATGGATTTGAAGATATTGAAGCAGAAGAAGTCTTGACAACCGGTCCGTTTAGCGGAGCACTCACAATAGGCCCGTATAAAGTAGGAGAATATACAATCCACATCGCCGGAAATGGATCCTGGACAGCACAACTCACTCGTGCTGATATCGGAACACCATTGAAGGTGCCGGTAAATCTGTCCGGTTCCGGTACGCAGGTGACGCCGTTCTTCTCCCTTGAAAAAGGGGTGTATATCTTTGAGCGGAGTGTAACCGGTATACCGACCACTGAGTTCCTGTTACGATATTCAAATGGGAGTGTTGTTATGGATCCCAGCAATTCCTATGTACTACCGGGGCTGGGAGTGGGGTCGCCAAAAACCTGGGTTCTCCTGAATATCACGGAATCCGGTACTTATTACATGAATACAAACTCTGATACGAATCCCGGTAACTGGACCGCATCTATCATCCCCATTCCAACCCATCTACCTCTTGGACCCGGGCCGGCAAGGTTGCCGACATGAAATAAGATCCTATTGAGATCACTCTTCCTTTTTATCACTCCGTTTCTCCTTCGCGGAGTTTTCGTTTACAGAAACTGCAACGATCTGGAAACATGGATCAATTCTCCTTCTACGGGAGGGGTATTTTTTTTCTTCGTTCCATGATGTGATTGAGAATATTGTCCGGATCATTTTTAAGATATCTTTTCCGGTCTGTGGTCCAATCGCCGCATCCCGGTTCATCGATCTGGAGGAACCGGATCGCATCGTCAGCCCCAAGTTTTTCAACCAGTACGA
Organism: uncultured Methanomicrobiales archaeon; assembly: GCA_903819595.1. Lineage (GTDB taxonomy): Archaea > Halobacteriota > Methanomicrobia > Methanomicrobiales > Methanospirillaceae > CAIKOD01. The sequence goes on from CAIJED010000123.1 coordinate 5,052, forward strand.
GAAGCCCCTCCTGCTGGATCTGATGTAATGTTTTCACGCTCATCTGTTTTCTTCCTTTAAACCCTGGTGACGGGGTCTACTATATGGACCTGTATGTTCTGGTGTGACTTAAAAAATGTTACCCGATTATCATCAGTAGTGAGGAACACCGCACCTGCTTGTTCCTGAATGAAAAGAAGTTCAACGGGGATTTTCCAACTTTACTTCTATTCTGCTCTTCCCGTCTTCGGTCTGGTAGAATAGGATTATTGAACTGGATTCAGATGGTAGATCTCCATTATCCTGCATCATATTGTCCCCTCCACGATCCTTCGTTCCTCTTCCGTGAGCCCGTAGAGTTCGTACACCAGCTCATCGATCTCCTCATCCGCAGCTGCAATCTGCCTCTTGACAATGGTCTGCTCCTGGTCGGTCCTTGCCTCGGGAAGCCTTTTGTTGAGATCGAGCATCCGCTCGACGAGGACTATTATTTTATCGTGGCGGGCGGTGTTATTCTGCAAATGTGGAAACGGAAGCGCTAAAAGATCTTTCATCGTAACTTGTGGAAAATCGTCTTTTGTGGCTTGGGTCACTTGATTAACATAAAGATACGAAATTAATTTGCTATCGATTAAGCCCAAAATGAATTTTATGTCGATATTTTCGACATTCGATATTACACTATACAGATTTTTATTCGTGATAAATACGGCATCCACATATGTTGCCATCAATCTTTGTTGTCTATTTACTAATCTACGAAGAAGTATTCGGGGTTTTTCAAACCAAAAAAAGTCCTTTGGGCATTCTTTCATAGTATTGCCAAATTCAACCCATTGTTTAGCGATGAAATTAATCTGATAACGATATACGTCCCCCTCAAAATATTTATGAGAATTGGAATTTTTTTGATCATTGGTTAGAATTTTTTTATCAAATAATACACCACGTTTAACCGAGACAAAATTGTTTAGACTTAATTGATTTTTGAATTGAATTTTCTCGATGAGATGAATAGTATCAAAATTCAAGATTATTTTTTTGTCAGCAGAATTATTCCATTTATCTTGTTTAATGCGTTGATAATCCTCGGAAGCGAGTGATATATTGACGATTTTATACCTTTTTTCATAAACATAGGTATCTGTAAAAGAATTCTCGTATAAAGGTTGTTTAGACACAATAAACACTAAAGTGTCAATATATGCATCCTTAAAAACATCAAAGGGTAAAAGCACAATTTTATTGATGCATTGAGATAAGATCAATTCTCTCAATTTTAAATAATCTGGCCCGCCTAACCAAGCGGAAGGTACGATAAAGGAAAATTTTCCTTTTCGATTGATAATTTGTAGACTTTTTTCGATAAATAATGCATAAACGTCTTTTACTCCTCGAAACACACGGTATTTATTACTGAAATATTCATATTCTAATTCAGCGTAAAACGCACCATACGGCGGATTCCCGATTACCGCATCAAATCCCCCGCCCTTCATAATCTCTGCGAATTCCACGTCCCAATCGAACGCATTGATACGTTTCGCAACAGCCGGGTCATCGGGAGTAACCCGCACATCCTGGTAAATATCAGATCCTATCAGCGAATTCCCGCACTTGATATTCTCATGAAGCGAAGGTAATGCCCGTTCTTTGAAGAGTTTTAACTGTTTAGAAACCGTCTCCTCTTTTTCCTCTTCAAGCACCTTCAGGAGCAGGGATAGTTTGGTTACCTCAACGGCCTGCCGGTCAATATCTACACCGTAAATATTGTTGAGCAGGATCCGTTTCCTTTCAGCAGTCGTCAGGTTCCAGTCACTCCGGACCCGGGAATCGGTACCATTTGATGCCTTGTAAACAGGCAGGTTCTCCGCCCCCCTTGCATCAGGCGGGACCAGAGCTTTTACTTCTGGAGAGGTTTCGCCTTTTTCGTTCAATACCGGGACCAGGTGTTCAATATACCAGTCCCGGTGCCAGTCAAGAAGTTTGTCGTATGCACCAAGCAGAAATGATCCAGATCCGCAGGCTGGGTCAAGGACACGGATTTTTGAGACTTCTTTTGGGGTCTTGCCTTTAATGAGTTCCCCGACTGTGTGCTCGACGATGTAATCGACGATATATTCTGGCGTATAGAAGACACCACCTGCCTTCTTTACCTCAGGCTTGTATTCGACCTTTGCCTGGTGACCCTCGGTAAGCCGTATCACTTTCCCGAGGAACTGCTCGTACACCTGGCCGAGAATTGCCGTTGGCATGACGGAAAATTCAAACTGGCATTCAGGGTAATAGAGACGTTTGACCAGGTCTTTTATGACCTTGTCATCAATGGCGAGTGTGAGGGTATATCCATCCGGCATCTCTGAGTTGCCCTTTTCCTCCCTGAAATGAAAAAGACCTGAGTTATAGCGCTCGTCTGCATCAAGGAAGAGGGCACATAATCGTTGATAGGTATCAGGGCCCTCCAGCACTTCCTTCAGAGTTTCATATTTCTCAATCCCCCGATCCTCGCAAATCCGGAGAAAAATAATCCGGTCAATCGTCTTCTGGACCGCATCATTCAGTTCATCTCCAGTGAGTGGGGGATTTCTCAGGGCGAGGTTCTTTGCAAGACGGTCCCGCCATTCCTCGATTTCGGCAAGGAAGGTATCATCGACGCTTGCTGTGCCTTTCTTCCCTTTCGTCTCTATCGCATACGCATCAAATGAACCCGTCTGAATCGCAGACCTGGTGAAAATAGAGGAAAGATAATCCCATTCTTTTGCGATATCTTTGTAAGTGAAATATTTTATCCGGCCCTTTGTGGCAGGGTCGCTGTTTTCGGGCTTAATCCGACAATCGTAGATGGACCATTCTTCAAAATTGGTGAGAATATTGAGTGAGAGTTTCGCGTTCCAGGCATACCGGCGGATCTCAAGGGCGGATCTTGCATCGTCGGCAATTTTTGATGACGGTTTTTTTGTCTCGACGATGAATTTCATCACACCGCCAAGATGGAAGGAATAATCGATAAATTTTGTATTGGTATCGTGTCCACGGAATTTTATCGTCTGCTCATGGACGACATCTTTGTAGGCCTCGGAAAATCCCTGGTTGTTATCTACATCCCATCCAAGGGCGCGGAAAAGTGGATCTACAAACTCACGCCTCAGCTGTGTCTCATTATCATCACTTTTAATGTAGATCTGCCTGAATGCTTCGTAGCGTTGGATTAGTTTAAGGACTCCTTCGGGAACTCCGGTATATTCACTCAAAAAGAATCTCCTGATGTAGGTTGCAATACAAAAGCGAATAAGGTTCTGATTATTTTTTGGGGCAACATTTTCGTAGAGGTTATTCAGATCAGCAACAGAGTAGTAAATGCCCCACAGAATCGGGCAATAGAAGGAGCAGGGAGGTTTACACCTCCCCGGTTTTCAGAGAATTATCTTCACAGGACGTTACCTCACCACATTTAGCCGCTCATTTCACTTTCACACCACGCTTCCCGAGCCGTTATATACGCTTCCAGACCAACGGATATCTCTTTTACGGCCTTTAATTCTTTAAAGGATACAGATATGCTTTTATTTGTTACACCCCTACGGAGTAACGTCGTTCCAGATCACAAAATATCGCAAAACGGCAGGAAAATCTCATGAAAGAAAAAAAAATCGTTGCACAGGAAGCAATCAACAATCACGAACCCGGGACCGGGATCCAAAGGATTCGTCGGTGTTTCGTAGAGCGTGGGATCTGGCCAATTGGAAAACAAGGAGTCCCATGTCCTGTATAGAAGTAGCATGCTCCCCCCTATCGATACCTTTGCCAGTACGAAAACAGAAGGAGCAATTAGCTAATGAAAACCCTGATGGTAAAATCATTGTGATCGGGTGAGCTCATGCAGCAAAAAGATATCATTTCTGCATGTAGCGGAGGCCAGGTCAGCGTCAGTATCAGGACCGTGAACTATTACGTCGCACCGGCTGACATCGTCAACTCCTGTATCTGCGGGGTGGAACTCCCCCCCTGCCAGGATCCCGGCATTATCGATGCCGGAGCATCTGCGTTCCAGCACCCCGGGAAAAAGGGAATATTCATCGTTATTCTGCAGGGTACCCGGATGGTTCTGAAAGTTACCTGTAAATCCCTGGCCCCAGGGTCCCTGAAACGTGAATACCGGCGTTTCCCGGCAGTGCTGTTCCCCGGTAAAAATCCCGGGTTCGGGCAGATTACCGGGATCTTAAGGATTCCCGGCGAGGGTTGTTATGTTTGAATCGACCGGTCGGACGGCAAAACGTCTTATCTGCCCGGTTATGTCCGATTCGAAGGGAATGGTCCTCTGCCAGGAAGCAAACTGCGTCGCGGCGTATCCCTGTATATGGATTAGCGAATCAACCTGGTCCTGCGCCTTTATCGACGGGCCTGACCCTGCCCCGGAGCGGTAGAAATGGATAACAAGATAGCGGATGCTCTCGCTCTCCTCTTCGATACCGGACAGGTCGTCGAACTCCGTGCCCTCTTTGGAGATGCCACCGCATCAGGGTATTACGATGATATGGCACGGCTGGCTGCAGACGTGGAGAACGTAGAAGGGGCCTGTCCCAAGGGCATTTATGTCACCCTGAACGAACTAGACCCTGCCCTGCTTTCCCGTTCATCGAACCGTATCAGGATGAGGCTCGGGAAGAAGGACCCGACCACCGGCGATGAGAATATCAGAAGGCGGCGGTGGTTTCCGGTCGATATTGATGCAGTCCGGGCATCTGGTGTTTCATCGAGTGATGCAGAGCACGCGGAAGCCCTCGATAAGGCGGCACGGATCGCCCGGTACCTTACCGATGAGGGCTGGCCTGAGCCGGTCCTCGGAGACAGCGGGAACGGTGCCCACCTCCTGTACGCCATCGACCTGCCGAACGACGCGGAGAGCACGGACCTCGTAAAGCGGGGCCTTCTGGCCCTCGCGTTGTTGTTCAACGACAGATCGAGCACGGTCGACACGGCCAACCACAATGCATCGAGGATATGGAAACTGTACGGGACGGTGAGCAGGAAGGGCGACAATACGAAGACCCGGCCCCACCGCCGTTCGGAGCTGGTATCCGTTCCCGGTAGCACCGTTCGGGTATCAAAGGAACAACTCACACAACTGGCCGAATCAACGAAACCGATCGCGGAAACGGGTGAGAAGAAGAGATCCCCGGCTGGCCAGGGGATCGATCTTGGGCGCTGGCTCCGGGACCATGCGATCGGCATCGCCGATGAAAAACCGTACCAGGGCGGGGTCCTGTTCACCCTTGACGAGTGCCCGTTCTCGGGTGCTCACCGGGACGGTTCCTTTGCCATCCAGTTCCCCAGCGGAGCGGTTTACGCCGGCTGCCATCATAGTTCGTGCGGTGGCGGAATACAACGCTGGCCGGAACTGCGGCAGAAATTTGAACCGACGGAAGACCAGAAGAGGACGGTGAGTGTCAACAAGCCACCCCCTCCTCCCGGGGCTCCCGGGCCGTGCACCCCGTTACCGGCAGCAGATGTGACAACACTTCCCCATTACGATGAGGCGATGGCCGTTCTGCAACACGGAGACCCGCTGAAGGCGATGCTTTTAACCTTCTCGCTCGACCACGTCGGCGATGAAATTCCTGCCGAGTGCCTGGTCATGAGCTTAGCGTCCCGGTCGGTCGAGAACACGAACGGCCTCCATGTCTCGGTCAGCGGTGAGAGTGGAAAGGGCAAGAGCGACACGTTCAACAAGATACTCCTGCAGGTCCCGGAGCAGGTAAAACTGGAGGGGGCGATGTCGAACAAGTTCCTCTTCTACAAGGACGACATGAAGCCCGGGACCGTGATCGTCTTCGACGACAAGAACCTCTCCGAGGAGATGCAGGAGATCCTGAAGGGCTCCACATCGTCGTTTAAGAAGCCGATCATCTACCGGACGGTGAGTAAGGACCGGAAGGCGGTCGTGTGCCGGATACCGGAACGTTGTCTCTGGTGGGTCGCGAAAGTCGAAGGCTCGGGGGATGACCAGGTATTTAACCGGATGCTCACCTGCTGGATTGACGATTCCCCGGAGCAGGATGCGAGCGTCCTCGAAGACATGGCGAAGAAGGAGGAAGAACCGCCCGGCCTCTCGGACTCGGTCCGGCCGGAAGTCCTCACCTGCCGGGCGATGTGGGAGATCATCGGGAACGAGCGGGTCCATGTCTCCATTCCTTTCGCCCGCCGGATCGGGTTCCAGACGAAGACGAACCGAAGAAACCCGGAGATGTTCTATTCGCTGATCAAGGCCCATGCTGCCCTCTTCTTCATGCAGCGGGAACGGCCCTGCAACGAAGGCGGCAGCCCGTTTATCGAGGCTACGCTTGCCGATTTCGAGGCAGCTGCCCGCCTGTTCCGGATGCTGAACGGGACCGTGGGAGGCCAGGAGACAAAGCTGACCCGGCGGGAGTCCGAACTGCTCACGGCAATCGCGAAGGATGGCCGGACTGAATTTACTGTCCAGCAGATACAGGAGTTGATGGGCCTCTCGTACAGTGCGGTATACAAGCTCCTTCACGGGTACCGGAGCAGGGAGACATTGTACTCGGGGCTCCTCGAAAAGTGTCCCGCGATCAGTTTCATCGACCGGACCGTAACCACCGATGACGAGATCGGTCAGGGTGTCAAACGTCGTGCCAATGCGTACCAGTTCAACCCGGATATCTACCGCTCCTGGTCTTCGGGTGGTGCAGTGTGGCTTGAGTCCCGCGACGATCATGATGACCATAACGATCATGATGAAGCGGGGAATTCTGCAGTTGGAAGCACGTTTTCTGCAACTGCAGCAAACATCATTGAAGAAGAATCCGGTGCTGAAACCGGAAATGGACTCTATAATAAAAATATATATAGTAATAATAGTACTAAAGGCAGCAATTCAGAAGACACGAGCCCCCCGGTGTCTGCCGGAGGGTTAGCACGTGTGTGTGCCTGTGATCCTGGATCTGCTGCAAACGAAACTGACAAAGGGGTTATTAATCTCCCGATTTTAAAATCACCCTCACAAACCTGCGATAATCCTGGAAGCACGTTCCGCAAACCTGCAGATCCTGCAGCAAACGACCCTCATCTGCAGCAAATATCAAGCAGGGATTACAAGTTGCTCGACTATCCGGAGTCCCATACCAGGTGTTCCGTATGTGGGCACAAGGGTACTGAGTACATCGAGAAGCTGACACCGGAACGAAAGGCCAGGGTCGATAAGTCCGCTCTTCGGATCTGCAGGGTCTGTTACAAAACGGCACAGAAGCGGGAACAGGGCGAAGTTCCTCCATTGCCAGGCATTCTTGCGATTGGCAGGATGGTGAGGATATCGAATGATATCGGTCGGTGCCAGGTATGCAACCTCGGAAAGGCCGTGTACCGTGACCCCCCTGCCGGAACGAGCATCTGCCAGCAGTGTTACGACCGGGAGGCCAGGGCTGCCGGGTCGGCTGAAGGGGGTGTTGGCCGGTGACCACCTGCACGGTTTCGCTCCGGACTGCCCTCCTGATCGCAAAAGACAAAACAAAGGCCATTCCGAGGTGGAAACGGTGGCGTCTGCGAAACCCCGAAAAGGACCGTTCGCAAAGGAGGGCCTATTATTATCGGAATCGAGAAGAAATCGCTGCAAATAGCAGGATTAGGTACTGGGAGAAAAAGAAGGCAAATACGGGCGATTTAAACGAACATGGACGGGATATTCTGGTGGAGGTGGGGTGATGCATCCTCTGATACTACGGTTGATCTCTGCGGCCAGGTCACTATTTGGGTTATCTGGCAAGCGGGTGGATGAGGTTGCGGAGGTTATCCAGGAGCCCGAAATTCCGGGCTGGAAGACTGAAACGATACCGGTTTCATCGTTTGAGAAGGTTGGCAGGATTGCGATGTGCAGTGAAGGGATTGAGATCCATTCCGACCTTGACGAATGGGGATTTATCCTGCTGAACGGGGATATTGACGCTGTCTTGGATGGGGATAAACGGGATGTCAGGTTGCTGGGCTCCAGGAGCAGGGTGGGGATGGCGAGGTTATCGGTTTCCGGGAGGGCGTTGAATTTTAGTATTGGACCGGTTAATTACACGGTTCCTTTGCGATCGGTATTGGCGGTGCTGGATGGGAGGAACAGGAAGGGGGCGGTGTTTTTGAGGAAATAATTTACCAACCACATAAATTTCTGATTTCATCCCTTTTTTTTATATCATTATTCATCTTTTCTTCATCAATTGGCGTTACAACAAATTTGGCCCTCGGAATTCCTAATTCTCTTAGTTCTATTCGTTGATCGTTTGGAAGAGTAGGGGAGGTATCTGATGGTGCCATTGTTGGGGCAAATCCGGGAATTAGAATTCCATTTGCAGACCAAGGGTGAAGATTTGTTTCGTAAATACTCATAAAGTACTGATTTAAATGATTTTTATAATAGACATAAATGTGAAGTTTTGTGGAATTGAATGCTTCTTGAGATGGATTATTTTGAATTCTTTCTTTATTTAACAAGTTTTCTTGAAGGAAATCAAATATCATTTGTGAGACACAATTGTTACCGAAACTTTGATTAATATTATTTTTTTCTTCACCTTCTCGGATATATGGAATATGAGATGGTTCAAAACGTGCAGGAATGCTTTTTTTTCCTTGAATATCTGTGAACTTCAGTTTGATTTCAGAATCGATCAATACTTTAATAGCAGGAGCATTACCGACATTTACAAGAGTTAATTCAGCAGAAAAATTCCTACGACCATTTGAATAAACTGGACCAATTGTCAATGTTTCCATTTGAATTCCAATCACTGGACTATAAGAAAGATCGAGATTCTTTTTATTTGAATCTAATATTTTTTTAGTTAAATAAACATAAGATCCCGTGATAGCAATCAAGACAATATTTGAAGTAATTAAGAGAGATCCAGAATTTTGATTTAAAAATGTAAAAAAGTCATTTATTAATTCTAACATATAAACTCAATTTAAAATACTGATTAATAGATGATAAATTAATTGAAAAAAGTTGCCAAAGGCCAAAATGATTTTGTAAACCAAACTTACAGTCCACACTGACGAAAAAATCTTAGATCCGTGTTTGAATCTCTCAATTTCACCATATTATTACACAGTTCCTTTTCGATCAGTGTTGGGGGTGCTGGACGGGAGGAATAGGAAAGGGGCGATGTTTATGGGGAGGTGAAAGTCACATCATAGTCGGTTAAAAAGACTAACGAAGGACTGTCATATCCTCTGATCTGCTGATTATCAGATCGTAAATCGAAGAAAGTGGAACGGGTTTGTAGCCGATAGCTTCAACTCCAACATTTACGGTCTTTTTTGCAAAATTAATGAACGGATAGGCTTGCAGGTGATTGTTGTGAACATGGCCGTGAATTACCCACCCCTCATAGTTTGGATCGACCTGATTTGGATCATGGATAAATAAAAATTTCAAATCTTTATAGGCCAATTCGAACGTTTCTCGCATTCCAGATATTAATGACTCGTCGTCATGATTTCCTTTGATGAAATGAATATTGCCGTTTAGTTTATCCAGGTAATACTGCGGTGTTTTTGATTTGTAACCATATTTCAGATCCCCAAGAAAGATGACTTTATCCCCGCGGCTTACCGTGAAGTTCCAGTTATTAATCAGAACCTGATCCATTTCAGGGATATTGTCAGGATTAAAAGGCCTTGCACAATATTCGATGATTTTCTGATGTCCGAAATGTGTGTCCCCGATAATAAAAATTTCTCCTTGTTTATTGTCCGGCTTTGTCAATTCAAACCCGGATTTTCTCCGGTAATATCGTAATGAATTATCCCATTCTTCTGATGATAATGCCAATTTTTGTGAAAGCCATTTTTTCTGAAGGAGATCGTATTCTGCTAAGATTTTTTTCCCCTTGGTTATCGTGATCCGGAATACATCTTCATCGATGAAAAGGGGATTAATTTTTTTCAATTCTTTCTTTTTGAGAATGGAGAAATGTTCAGAAAAGAAATTTTTCATCGTCCGGACAACTTGGTTAAGGGCCGTTTCCTGCTCATAATCAGTTGCACTAATACAGTTAGGACAGCAAGCATTTTTTCGCCGAAGGGCGATTCCCGCCCGGCTTTTTGCTTTTGCTCGGGGACAAATCCAGCCACTTTCGCGGCTCCACAAC
>CAIJED010000124.1 GCA_903819595.1 uncultured Methanomicrobiales archaeon
CGACGCTTCAACCTACGATTCACTTTCGTTTAACGTGACATCTTTCCCTAGCAGCTGACTAGTTCAAGGTACCAGGTTTGCCACATTGTTTTGTGGGCTTAACACCGCACCAAATCTGATTTGATGCCGCATATCGCAATAGGGATGCAGGGAACGAATCCTGTGGCGTTATTCCAAACACAATCCATTATACCGCTTTACATGTCGCACCTCCTCTCTGATCATCAGGTGACTCTTCAGATTCGTGAACCTGGACATCAATGTGGAGAAATTATGCCGTTGAGAGTGAGAAGAATATAACAACCGCTATATGCCCCCAAATTTACCATATAAACTCTATGTTGCTATACATAAAAATGGAATTTTTTGACACACAAACCAGCAAAAAATGGCAAATCTTATAATAACCCGTTACATCAAAACGTATTATTCATGGAAGATCCCATTCGCAAGCCGGAAATTAGCAAATACACCAAGTTCAAGAAGGTTGACGGCGCGACATACCATCGAGTGAATGAATTTTTAAGGAAAAGAACTTATATCACTGCCCGGGAATGGGCACTAGCCAGGCTCTGCACAGATTTCAGGACGCGAGGCGGGGCAGAAATGACATTCATCGGGCAGCACCTCCCCGAACTCGTCCCTTTTATGCAGGAACCCTATACACCACAGGCAGTCAACCAGGCGAGGAACTCTTTTAAAAAGAAGGTGAACAAGGCAGGTGCTACCTTCTTTTACGGTGCAATGTGTGGGTTCTTCACGCCAGATGAACTCGATGATATGCTGTTCGAGTCGGGTGAGGTCGCCCGGTTTCTTCTCGAAGTGGAAGGGACTTCACTCGAAATCGATGAAGAGATTGATATCGAGGACCGGATAACACGGGTCATGAGAGGGGTCGGGGAGGCAGCACGACTCATGCTCGAAAGAAGGGCAGATGCAGACCTTGCGGAGAGCAATGACAAAACCGGAACCCGCGAAAAGGAGTAGGTCGTTTCCTGACTCAAAACCAGGGAGATCAACACTCACTTCTCAAGGAGGCATAACATTTTTTACATCCGGTTTTCCCTTGTGGTTAGTACCTGGAATTCCGGGGGCATTTTTGGTTGCCACATTCTTAATTTGTGGAATGATTCTGTGCGGCTACATGGGTGCAGATAACCAGGTCCGGGAGCAACCCAGGACAGCCAGACCGGTTCACCTGATTTTGGTTGGATACTCCAGAAATTTCTGCGTTTTCAAAGACAATAAACACCATAAAAAAATGGGCACTTTTATTTCTTCATCTATTCACCAGACAGTTGTCGACACCCCGGTGAATATCAGCCAGGATGTAATGACCACTACCTGCCGAACTTATTTCCGTTAAAATGGAAATATATCATACAAAGCCACAGGGGATATTCATTTCATAAAATGTCTTACCCTGCTGATTGAACCAGAATACATCCGGAGTCACAATTATGGCTGCAGAGAAATTACAAAAACGATTATTCGGGACCAACGGCGTCAGGGGAATCATCGGAAAGGACATGACTCCCGAACTTGTCCTCTCGATCGGTCTCGCATTCGGATCGATGCGGAAAGGCCGTATCGCAGTCGGCAGAGACTCCAGGACTTCTGGAGAAAGTCTCGCAAATGCGGTAAAAGCCGGCCTTATGGCAGCGGGATGTGATGTGGTCGATTGCGGTATGCTGCCGACCCCAGCCCTCCAGTACCTGGTAATGCATCACTTTGATGGGGGCGCGATGATCACGGCCTCACATAACCCCCCTGAATACAACGGGGTTAAAATTATCGAACCTGATGGTACCGAGATGGGCGATGAACAGACGGTAATCCTTGAAGAGCGAATATTTTCAAGAAATTTTGATGTCCAAACCTGGGAACATGTAGGTTTCGGTACCACTGCCACTCAGTTAGTCGATGACTATACCAATGCAATCATTAATTCAGTACCGAAAAATATTGGCGCCAATATGTCGGTTGTTGTCGACCCCGGATGCGGAGCCGCCTCAGTCACTACACCCAAAATTCTTACAGGACTCGGGTGCAGGGTCTTCTCGATTAATGCCCAGATTGATGGACATTTTCCAGGTCGCCTCCCAGAACCATCACCCGAGGGACTTGCGGGGCTGGCTGACCTTGTCAGGTCAACCCGATCGGCATTCGGTGTTGCTCACGACGGCGATGCTGACAGGGCAGTCTTCGTCGATGAAAATGGTCGCTTCATCGAGGAGAACCAGGAATTCGCCCTGATTGCAGATTATATCTGTCGTGAGCATCGCGGGATAATCGTCACGCCGGTCAGTTCTTCCCTGTTAATCGAGACCGTGGTGAAAAAACGCGGGAGTTCCGTTGTTTATACTCCTGTCGGAAGCATTTATGTGGCAAGGACAATGCGGAGTCTCCTCGATACCGGGGAAACAGTCGTATTTGGTGGAGAAGGAAACGGTGGCCTTATATTTCCCAATCACCAGTTCTGCCGGGATGGTGGCATGACGGCAACGATCATGGTGGCGATCCTTGCACAGTCAGAACTCCCGTTATCAAAACTTATTGACCAGTTACCAGTATTCCATATGATAAAAGAAAAAATCCGGATTTCAAACCCTGAGCAACTGATCGAACAACTTGCAGAGTCCTGTAAAGGTTATCCGATCGACAGAACAGATGGCCTCCGTATCACAAAAGGTAATGCCTGGGCACTAGTCAGGCCATCGGGAACAGAACCACTAATCCGCGTGATGGTCGAATCGGCGGTACCTGACTCGGCCAGGCAATTTTACCAGGAATTGATGGGCTACATCATGCCTGCGATAAAATCTGAATGATTTTTTCCAAATTTCTCTTTAATCCACATTTTCCCTTTTATTTCATCATTGATTTTAAAGGTATGTCTGTAAAGAGAGTAACTGATTACAGTACTCAAAAGAGAAAGCCTAATATTGAATTTATCTAAACTCAAACTACGACAAGGACAAATTGTTGAAGGTAGTGTTGGTGCCGGTTATGAAAGGAAGTCCTGTGATTACAGACGATTTCATCTCTCCATACTGGACAATCCGCATATTGAACAGGCACAATGAAACGATATTCACCCAATTCCCGTATTTTTTCTCTTTGAGAGCAGTTTTTTGCTGCATCCCTTATGTGCTGAAAAAAAATAACAGGGGGGGCCCGGGATCCATATCCAGGGTAATAGTAAGATCTTGACCTGAGGGAAAATGCATACAATTGAGATCCATATCTCGGGGAAGGTTCAGAAAGTTGGATTCCGGAGTTGCGTGAAAAGACTGGCACAGAAACTGAACATCCGCGGCGAAGTAATGAACCTCCCGGATGGCTCAGTTCGCATTATATCAACCGGAGAAAAGATTGTACTTGACAAGTTTGCCTCGATGATTTACGGGTGCCCACGTGCGGTTATCAGGGATATGAAGATGATAGATCGGGAATTCGAGAATTTTAATGAGTTCACGGTAATAAAGCCAAATGCCTGATGAC
>CAIJED010000125.1 GCA_903819595.1 uncultured Methanomicrobiales archaeon
ATTCCATTATGCTTAGGTAATATAGGATTCTGAGATATATAGTTAAGCTATAATAATAATACCCCTTATTAATCCTATTTTACAAGGGTGCGAAATCTGTGGTCTCCCAAACAATCACCCCATCTCTTTCCAGACGCCACTTTCCGCAACCGATTACGGTCACTTGTGGAACCCAACCCCGACGATGACCTCATTTTAATCTCCTTTGTCGATGGGACACTTGTCGCGGTCGCACGGTGCCGGTCCATCGGGACGGTCAATAAGTTGAAGGCGTCTTTACCCGGGATGAATTTCGTGGACATGGCCTCGCCCGGCTCGTCGTGCAGGTATAAAATCAACGCATGCGGTCATGAGGTACTGTGATGAACCAAACCTGCATTTCATCAGTTTTTTTACAAGACATTCGGGTTGTCCCAATCCCTGGGGACCAGCTGCCCACAATGATCAGGGGACGGTCTCTCTTCAGCTTCGGTGAAATGGTCGGGTGCAAACGGTCTGCCCCATGAGGTGGGAAGCCGGTGGGTGAATGATTATTTTTGGTTGAGATTGTGTCCATTCAACAATCGGTTAGGATCCAGTTCACGTTTCTGGGTCTCAATAATATCCCGGACTGACACAGTAAAATTATCATACTGCACAAAAATAGGTAAAATTATGCATTATGATATTTTAGCTGCACAATCTCCAAAATCCTCCTTGAGAAAGGGTCCTGTACCATTATCACCAGTAGGGCCCCAAACCGCAGAGGACGGTTTTTTCGGCTGATTTTCCGATGGGACGTGGGTAGTGGGATTACGGTGCCGGCTCTATCCGGCCTGTCACGATGTCGACGGTGTCAAAACGCCTGGAGAGTACTGTGGGTGAGGCCTTGTCAGGATCTTTGTCCAGGTGCTGATTGATGGGTGCGGACACGAAGTGCGGGGATGCACACAATCCTGCATCCCATCAGTTTCCTGGAAGACATTCGGCTTCGTCCGGGTGCCTGGGACCAGCTCACGACAATGATCTGGGAGCGGTTCAACCTGCCGTTTCGGCGAAATGGCCATGAGGAGGATGGCCCGCCCAGCGAAGATGTGGAGAAATGGTCAGGGAAGGGGAATTGATTGGTGAAAATAATGGAGATCTCATGTTCCCGGGTTTCCAGGTGCCGCACCACGCCGGAACCTCCGGGTTTCAGTTGATCCTGAGCCGCTGCCCGTTCCTCATCGGGTGGACATCTTTATTCAGGGTGTATCCGAGATCGCCGGCAAATATGGCGTAGGCGGCTGCCATCTTCAGGTCTCCGTGGGCGGGGATGATGTGCTGCGGCTTAAGCATCTGGAGAAACTCATAATGGTCTTCCCGGTAGGCATGGCCGCTCACGTGCAGGTCTTCGAATACCCGGGCACCCACCTTCAGGAGTGTCTGTTCGATCCGGTACCGCTGTCCGACATTCATCGGGTTGGGTATGACATTTGCCGAGAAGATCACCTTATCGCCGTTACCGAGCAGGTATGGAGTATCTCCAAGCGCAATACGGGTGAGGATTGACCCGGGCTCTCCCTGGTGACCGGTGACAATGGGCAGGAACTTCTCCTTTCCCTCCTTCATCATCCTCCGCATCATCCGATCGGCAGTCCTGCGGTTCCCGAAGACGCTTGCCGTCTCAGGGAACGAGACGTATTTCATCTGCTCTGCTGTGACGGCGTATCTCTCCATCGAGCGGCCGAGAAAGACCGGTTTCCTGCCGATCTCATGGGCGCATTCTGCGATGGTCTTCACCCTGGAAATATGCGATGCGAAGGTCGATACGACGATTGCATTCTTGTCGTCCTCGAAACTCGTGATGACGTCCCGGACAAGGTCACGGGCGATCCGCTCGCTCGGGCTCCGTCCTGACCGGTGGATATAGGTACTTTCCACGATCAGGGCCAGGACTCCTTCCTTCCCGATCTGCCGGAACCGGGCAAAATCCGGGGGCCTGCCGATCACCGGTGTCCGGTCGAACTTAAAATCACAGGCATAGACGATCGCGCCATGGGGTGTATGCAGCACTGGCGTCACGGTATCAATGATCGAGTGCTGTGTATGCACGAATTCGAGGACAAGGTTCTGGGAGATCGTGTACTTTTGCCCTGAATTGAGCGCATAGAGCTTGTTGTTCACGACAAATTTCTTCTCCCCCGAAATCTGCTGGCGTATCAGTTCCGTTGCATAGGGCGTGGCGATAATGGGACAATTGTATCGGTGCGCAAGTTTCGGTATGGCCCCGATATGGTCCAGGTGCCCGTGCGAACAGACGATGGCCTTCACCGTACCTTCGATCGTCTGCATCACGGTGTCGTCAGGGATTGCCATGATCTTGATCAGATCAAGGGAGTGCATCTCCTCAACCTCAGTTCCCTCATGGATCATCAACTGGTCCAGGCGGAGTCCCATATCAAAAATTACGATTTCCTTCCCACAGCGGACGGCGGTCATGTTTCGCCCGACCTCATCGTATCCGCCCACTGCGATAATTTCTACTTCCATTGGTAATGTATCTCCTGAATTTTATATCTGGTCTGCTAATTCCTGTGAATTATTCTGCTATTTGTTCCTGGTATCTCGCGATATCTTCGCGATTCCGTCCCTGATATGAGGGTAAGATTCTGGCCATGCCCCTCCCTGAATCAAGCCGGACAAATCATCCGGTACCAGATCCCCCTGCTGATAAGGCGGGGAATATCAATTTTTTGACCTCTTTCCCGTCGCAAAGCGCAAGGACACGACAGGGGATAACCACATCCCTTCCAATATTCCGGTATATGCGGGGTGCGAGCAATCCCCTCTCCGTTTTCTGCAGAGCCAGGGTTTTAGTCGTCCCGTGTTCCCCTCATTCCACCAGTCACATCGGTAGATATCGAGGTACCGGACTGGTCACCGGGAACGAGTGTTGCGTTTATTCTGGTTGCAAAATCTCATATCCCGGCCATCCGGTGCTCCCGGTAATCTGGTGGCGGGCTTTTTCTGATATATCCTGAATCTCCCTGATGGGACCCGCGTGTGATTAATATTCCTACCTATATATGGCCTCTTCCTGATGGCTGTCACCACGAAACCGTGGATCATCGAGCTCTCTGTGTGCCGGTGTTGTCTGTGTTCTCCCGGTGCCGGCCCTTAACAATGGTAAGGCGATCATCGCCGGCATAATTCCTGCATCAAATTTCCCGGCAGGCTGTTCACTCGAGTATTGGAAGGTACCCGGAGACTTGGTCTATGATACATAGTGGTGCAAAGGAATAAATCTTTGTTCTCTGCCCAATCGTTGAACCTGCTGACACCCTCGCTGCCCCCCGACCAATCACGAGGCGACATTCATGGGACCGGGGTATCCACAAAGAACCGTCAGATGGTAACCTGTCGTGCGGGGTCCGGCCTTTCGCCTCTGCCCACATGAAAGGAAGAATCGATAATTTGCGGGTCCCCGGGTGTCCTGAAAGACTCATATCCGGACCGGCAGGGTCAGTGGGTCACGAAGGTGGATCAGTCACACAAAAATACGTGACCTGGTGTTCGTAATGCCAGCGGTGCAAAGAACACGGGGCACTTCACCGCTGTTTCTTTCCGTTTCAGCGCTGTTATTCTGCGATCTCCCCGGTCCTGCAGGCGGCCACCATTTTTTCCAGGTCATCCGGCTTTTCGACGCCAAAAATTGGGTACTGTCCCATTATTGCATACTTTATTAATCTTATAAGCAGAATACTTGTAGGACACACCATGGCTCGACCAAGAGGCTTAATTGAAGTTGTTTGCCAAAATCCCAACTGTGATTATTTTCGGAAGGAAGAGGGAAAA
>CAIJED010000126.1 GCA_903819595.1 uncultured Methanomicrobiales archaeon
AGGGAGTGTAGTTTTAAGGGACCGTCACGAACCGACTGGAAACCTGGCTTTGCAAACCGGATACTGGTGTGAGAAACGACATAACCTAAATTATCTTTCCCTGTGTCGATCATCGTGGATATACATCAGTCGGGGATCAGTCAGGATCTGAAAAAAGCAGGAATTGGTTGTTATTTTAAAGAAGCCCGGGGGCCCGTGTCCTGAACCGCTGCCATAATACACGACCCATGACCCGGAATGTAAAATCAAGTTCGGTGAAACTCGGGATCTGATGCTCTTTGAGGATTTTGCGCCCGATATCCATTGACGCTCCACCAAGGAGGGTTGCAATAATCCGGTTGTCCGTACTCCCCGAAAACTTAAGGATCTGCCCCGCAAGCTGTTTTGATGTGAGAACAAGGTTCGGGAACCCGATAATAAATGCCATGTCCCAGAGGTCACCACGCCTGGCAAGCACTTCAAAAGTCCTCTCGAACCTGAGTTCGTTTGCATCGCCGAGCAGATCGATCGGGTTCCCCATATTCCAGAATTCAGGGAGGAACTCGTTCAATTCTTCGATCACTTCGGGTGGCAGATCGACGATCTCAATACCATACCGCTCGGCATAGTCAGCCGAAAGGACTGCGAACCCACCGGCATTGGTGATGATAACCGCTCTCTTACCCTTTGGGTACCGTTTCGGGTGGGCAAGCATCTGCGCAGCAAGAAATGCACCGGTCAGGGTGTGGACCGTTATTGCCCCGGACCGGCGGAAGGCCTCCATGTAGACTTCCCAGGACCCTGATAATGAACCCGTATGGGAAGATGCCGCCTTCTGACCCCTTTCAGACGCCCCGGACTTGATCGCGATAATGGGTTTTGTTTTAGAAACCTCACTGACGACTTCCATAAATGCCTTTCCATCGGTAATCTGTTCTACGTACAGGATGATGGCCTTGGTTTTCTCATCTTTCTCAACGTACCGGAGATAATCGAGGAAGTTTAAGTCTGCCTGGTTTCCCACCGATACCACGTTTGAAAACCCGATGTCCTCGCTGATGCTCCAGTCGACCACGGTGTTGATAATCGCTCCGCTCTGTGATATAAAAGCAATATTACCCGGTTTCGGGGACTGGTGAACATAGGTCGTATCAATACCCCGATGCGGGATGATGATACCGAGACAGTTTGGCCCGATAATTCTCGTTCCGTGTCCCCGTGCAATATCCATCACGCGGTTCTCGAGTGCCTTACCCCGTTCTCCCATTTCCTTGAATCCTGCAGTGATGACCACCACAAGAGGCACCCCTTTCTGGCCGCATTCCTCGACTACATGTGGTACGTGGATTGAAGGCACGGTAATAACCGCGAGATCGACCGGTGCCTGGATATCCAATACCGATGAATACGCCTTTATTCCCTGGATCTCCGATCGTTTGTTGTTTACCGGGTAGAGCTGACCGGGAAAATGGAGGAGATTGTGCATTACTGCGTATCCCATCTTCGTTGAGTCCTGGGACGCACCGATCACGGCAACTGACCGTGGGTTAAAATATTCAAGAGGTACCGGGGCATGTGTTCTGGTGATCTGCCTGTCGATTTCATCGGTTAAGATGATCCGGGCGTCAACTGCACAAGCTCCTTTCTCATAGAGGCGGATTGGGTTGATGTCAAATTCCAAAATGTTCTCATTTTCCTCGAAGACCCGTGCGACATCGAGGATAGTCCGGACAAGTGCTTCTTCATCACGGGGCTTTGTCCCGCGGTACCCGGCGATAAGGGGGTAGAAGTTGATCTCGTGCACCATCTGCCTCACTTCTTCTTTCGTAATCGGGAGGATGCGTAATGTCACATCTTTCACGAGTTCGACCATGGTTCCTCCCATTCCGAAGGTGAGGACTTTCCCGAAGGAAGGGTCTGTTTTTCCTCCAATGATCAGTTCAAGCCCGGGATCTGCCTGTTTCTCAACAATCACACCCGTGATTTCTGCCACAGGATCGAATGCCTTTGCCCCGTCGATGATCTTTACAAATGCTTCCAGGGCCGCATTCCTGCTACCGACTCCGACAATAACACCACCGGCATCGCTTTTATGGATAATCTGGGGTGAGATGATCTTCATCACGACCGGATAACCAATACGGTCTGCCGCTTTGGCGGCTTCTTCCCCATCGTGAACAATCTGGAATTCAGGGACCGGTATCCCGTATTTTTTCAGGAGGTCATACCCCTCGGCCTCGCTTAACATCTTATGAGCCATCGTTTAAAACCTGTAAATCGCTTCGTATTGGATCTGGTACCGTACCAGGACCGTGTTTCAACAGGAGAACATCATTAATTGACGAAATTCTTATGTCTATTTGACGATTAAAGCTGGTAAATGTCTGGATTTAAATATACTGGTATCCCGTTAATCGCATTCCCGTCACATTTTTGCTCTGTTGGACAAATCGGGTTGATATCCTGGATTTTTACCGTTATTCGAAGAACCCGTGGCTTCATCTGATTTACGTCATTTTTTCGAAAAACACGCAGGCTGCAACATTGTCTCGTTACGAATTCCCAGTGATTAATGTGCAGGATATCGTCCCAGTACTTCAAATTTCGAGTGATGTCTCATAATTGATACCATGAAATCTGGGGATCACAGATTTCGCACCCTCAAGCAATAGGATCACCGGACCATCTCAATAACTCTGCCCCTTGTGCGTTCTGATATAAATTTCACTTACGGAG
>CAIJED010000127.1 GCA_903819595.1 uncultured Methanomicrobiales archaeon
AAAAAGTTCGTTGGTGCATGAAGTGCAGCATGTTGGATAGGGAGTTCTACGCCAAAATACCATGCAAGTGCAATAATCGTTCCAGCTACCGCAAGTATCAGAGTAAAGATTAGAAGACATGTCAACGCATCTTTCATTTCAAGACCTCTAATGAAGAATGTTAACGCTTATCATAAAAAGACTCTGTTTATAAATATCTGGTTCTGTGACCCCTAATCGCTCCAATACCGGACTTTATGCGATGGGCTATCCCTTCCAGAATTGCAAAAAGGAGATTATAAGTTATTTTTACATTCCAGCTCTATTTACGGGTGAGATAGAAAATCATGGTTTTTGAATCGGCCCCATCTTCAAGATAAACGAGCTCCACGTTATTCTGGTCCTTTATTTTTCCAATCTGGATGCCCGCTATGGCATCGGACAAGTAGATATCCCCGCTAGAGGTGATGGCCCCTGTGAAATTTTCTGAAAGGACCGGCCCGTCCGGTCGTTCATACTCCTTTATACCTGCGAAAACCTGGCCTTTCTGCACGGTGATGTTATACTTCATTGCAAAATTTTCGGCATAACCTCTGACCGTGGAAAGCCCGGTTGCATTCCCCGACCATATACCGATCATGTTAGGGGTAATCGTCTTCGCTGTGACGTTCATTGAGGTGGTTGGGGGTGTTGTCACGGGTGTCAATGATACTGGTCCTGATGGGCTGGTCGAGGTACATCCTGCACACAGTATGATACCTACGAGAAGAATAGCAATACCAATCCATTTCATGGTAAAGGATTCTTTGGTCAATCATATTAGTAAAGTATATCGGTATGTCCTGAAACAAGAAAATTAGCAATACAAACCAGATGCACCGCTCTGGGTGGCCATAGGCCGGTAATCAGGAATATGCCGTACAATCCATCAATTGATAGATACAACTTTCTCGGCTCGCTCGTGTGACACATTCCCGTTCCGTATCTTTTACTTTTTCACCGAATATCTTTGCCAAAGGGTACTAATTGCCGGGGGATCATCCCCTATTCACGTTTTGCCCTTGATGAGACGATTGCCACAATCGACGACGCAACAGTGCTCTGACCGGGGTGTTGGCAAGCCTGATGTCAACGTCGCCAAGGAACATGTCAGGAACAATATCAAAGTTCGCACCCAAAAAATGCCTGGTGTCAAGGAGACAAAATGGGACATTCACAACAGGATTCAACATTACTATAGTCAGCACCCCGGCGCTGGTTATGCTGAACCTTTCCAGGTAACTGCAGGATTCCGACCCAGCCCCATCGATTATTAAACAGGATAATCACAAAATATTATAGTACCCATGTCTTGGGCATCAAATTGGCCCATATGGGTGAAAAAAGTTCGTTGGTGCATGAAGTGCAGCATGTTGGATAGGGAGTTCTACGCCAAAATACCATGCAAGTGCAATAATCGTTCCAGCTACCGCCAGTATCAGAGTGAAGATTAGAAGACATGTCAACGCATCTTTCATTTTAAGACCTCTGTCTGAGTATGTTTATCTTAAAATTAATAAAGACTCTGACGAAAAAAGGGTTTTTTTCCAAACCGTTCTGATTGTTTTGCCGGATCCCGGCGCCACCCTTGTCAATATAACGTGAGAAAATGTAATGTACTCCTGCTTCGCCAGGTAAACCCAATTTTATGGGCTTAAAAACTTCAAAACCGGCACATTGAGATCCCCGAAATTCTGGATATTGAGCATCTTCACGTGCGATCCCGTTACCCTCTCATATGTGGTAGTATACAGATCCCGGAAGGTAATTTTTGGATCTGCCTGGACCGCGTTCAGGACGTCTTCGGTAAACTCATCTGACAGCCACTGTTTGATATCAGGATCGTAAACTGCCCCGAAGGACGGTTCAACGCTGTTGGCCCCGGTAAAATATAAAAGTCCCTTTGCGGTGGTATTCTCTGCGATACTCTCACCAAAGCAGGTATCCACAAAAAAAACCATCTGCCTGTATTTTCCTTCCTGGTACATTGTGTTCGTGATGTTGGTGAATTCCCCAGCGCTGAACCATGGGCCAGGAGAGGGGAAAACGATGCTCCCCGGGGAACCATGACCTGCGATGTAAACGAAAATATCAGTGCTGGAATTGCTCGAAAGGACGAGTGGGGTTTCTGTGGTTTTATTACCGGTAAGGACTTTCATAAATGTATCTGGGGTCACATTCCTGCCATAATAATCCAGCTCGGCACCGGACCGCAGGTTCGCTCCCTGAGGCAGGTTATGGACATTGCCCTGGTGCGGGTTCTCCCGTACATAGGGGATATCATCGTAGAGCATGAGGATGATGTGGTCATCGGGAACACCGTTTCGCCGTAGAAGCGTGTATACCGCGAGTGCATCGGATTCATGCCGGTAGTTATCCCAGCCCTGTGATGGTCCGACGATAATCGCCTGAAAATCCATCCGGTTCACAGAGGGGACATACGCTCCTCCGGAAGGAAACGACTCCATGAGGCTGGAAGATGCCTTGGAAAGGGCAATTGGTTTTCCGGCTTCAGTTGAAGTCCCAACCTTTGCAGAGTTCAAGACCTCAACGGTATGGTAGGTACCATCCTTTATGATCCAGTGTGAATAGGATGTGAGCAGCGGGTCAACCTCGAATACCGGGTCGAAATCAAGCGGGCCGCTCGCACCGGTTATGGCTGGGCTCTGCCCACTCTGGATCGCCACGATCGCATTATGGGGACCCTGTGAATTCCAGCTTTCGTAGGTCCCGTTACCGGCAACAACGTGTCGGATTGAATCTGCAGGCGATTCAAACAGACTGGAATCCTGTCTGGCCGACGTGTATGCAGCAAGCAGGAGTGCATCATAGGTCGGGGCTGCATAATCAGTGGGGGCATGCCCGAATTTTGCCTGGTATGCGGCCGTAAAACCGCTTGAAGGGTCTGATGTCGGCGACGATCCTTCGAGCCCTTCCGCATCCGGCCCGAGGGAATTGATTAGGACTGGTGTGGCTGCAGCATCGGTAAGGAATAGTTTTGTAGGTTTTCCAGAGCGATCGATAACTCTTTTGATCATGGCTGCATCGGTCGGACCTGAGGCAGCGATAATGTAGTCTGGGTTTGTACTCAATGCATCGGCAACATCGACGGCGAGGGAATCCGAACCCGGCTCGAACTGCCGGACATACGTGAGATCGATGCCGGATTCTGTTGCAAAGAAACCGGTCCACTCATAGAATGTATTGCCGTACATAGAATTCTCGGCAAGAAGTGCTACCCGTTTGGCTCCATTCTGACGTAAAATCGCAACGATAACCTTTGCCTGTGCCACATCTCCCTGTGCAGTCCGCCAGAAATAGCCTTTCCCACCGAAGGCCCGGATGATCTCGCCTGAAGTTGCAAGGGGGCTGATGAGGAGTTTCTGTTTCCGGATAAATGCCGGTGCAAGGGTATAGACATCATCGCTGGTCGGGGGGCCGATTACGATCCTGATGGAATCATCCGAAAGTAGTTCCATCGCAAGCTGCGTTGTATTGCTGGAATACGTATCCTTGTACACGAGTTCGATCGGCCTTCCACCGATCCCTCCCTGCTGATTGATGGTGTCTTTTGCCCATTCAAGAGGCTCTTTAAGTTCGACATCACCAGTCACCGGGAGAAGAACGCCGATCCGGACCGGTGTGTGTGTATGGATGATGGTATAGCCACCCCAGGTACCTGCTGCAAGAATAATAATGATCACTACGATGAGCCCAGCCTTTTTATTGTTAAAAATAGCGATCACCCACGTACATTACCGGGCGTATGACTCATGGCGAAATCCCAAATTAACTGGGTAGCCGTTATATCCAGCCCGTGAGAAAAGGTGGTACCATCTCCAAGATAAGGATTTGTATCCGCTGAAAAGTGGGACGGCGTCGCACTGGACCAATTGGAGCTGAACTTGTTGAAGCAGCAGCGAAGAAGGAATTCGGGACATGATTACGCCGGGATGTGCGAGTCAAATTTGAAATGCTCATGCTCCGATCAAGAACGCCTTTCGCTGAGAATAGATTTACGCAGTTGGGACACAGCCACCTGGATAGCCACCGCCCGTTTTCAACACTCCGGCTTATTTTGTCACCCTTCTTGAGATCAAACTCGTTCACAAGATATGGAAGGACGCTTATCCGTAACGATTTGCTCTTCTAGGTGG
>CAIJED010000128.1 GCA_903819595.1 uncultured Methanomicrobiales archaeon
AATCAGATATTGACGGTCATTGAGATTCGCATAGGTATCCCGGACATTGACCTTTTTAAATTCCTCAAGAGAATATCCGGTAATCCGGCGCATTGCCGGATTCGAATCGTGAATATTACCTCCAAGATCTGAAATTCCGATGCCTATTGGAGCCGAGTCAACCAGGGAATGGTATTTTTTTTCGCTCTCCCGCTGTGCATCCTCCGCCAGTTTGCGTTTGGAGATATCACGCATGTAGACATCGACACCTCCCGTTCGTCCGTGCATGAACACCTCGTACCAACGCCCGTTCAGTGGTGACTGTCCCTCGTAGTGCTCAAGACTGAAGTTTTTCGCAGCATCGATGTAATGCTGCTGGATAAATGTGCCCACTAATCCCGGATATAACTCCCAAATGACCTTGCCAAGCATTTCGGAGGCCGGTCTTCCAAAGGGAGCTTTTTCGGCTGCCGGGTTAACCGTGGTGAACCGCCATGTATCATCTAATGAATAGAATGTATCCGCGATACCTTCCAGAACTGTTGTTGTTCTTGCTTTTGCTTCGAGCAGCTTCTCTTCTGCCCGCTTGCGTTCGGTGATGTCGCGAACCACGTTGACTACATACTTGATCCGGCCATCCGGATCACGGATCGGACGGACGAAGTGTTCAGATGGAAACATGCTCCCATCCTTTCTTCGCATCTCGAACTCCGTAGCAAAGTACCCTGGATTCTCATATGCGGTTATTGCATCCCGACCGAATTGCTCGAAGTGCGCCTGATCGATGTGCAGAAAATTGGTCTCCCTGCCAACCAGTTCTTCGTGCGAATAGCCGAAGATTCTGGTAGTGGCGTTGTTGCACATGCTGATCAAGCGGGTTGAGGGATCGACCAGGAATATCGCCTCATCGAGAGAGGCGAGGATTCCATCGGACCGATCGCGTGATTCCATGAGTGCCACATCAGCCCGCTTGCGTTCGGTGATATCGGTTAAGAAATTCAACGTTGCCGGATGTCCATCCCAGTCTATCACTATGGCGCTAATCTCAACCCATAGTATGTTTCCATCTTTTGTGTTAAGCCTGCAAGAGTAGCGAGAGGGGAATTCCTCGCAGGTTAACCGCTTCTGGTACCGCTCCACCACCATGGCACGGTCATCAGGGTGGATAAAGACGGGAAATTGTATAGATAGGAGTTCCTGTTCGGAATACCCGAGTAGTTCGATCAATCGATAATTGACCAGCTTCAGCATCCCGTCCTGCGCAACAAGGATAGCCTCGTTCGAATGTTCGATTAATTGCCGATATTTCTCCTCGCTCTTCCGGAGTAAATCTTCTGCCTTATTTCGCGACCCTGCCTGCTTGATCTTGTGTGAGAGTTCGGCAAATTGTGCACCCGGTTCGCCGCCTTTCTGGAGGTAGAAGTCGGCCCCGCTGTTGATCGCCTGGATGACTACTTCTTCCCTGCCCCTGCCGGTGAACAGGATGAACGGTGTCGGTCCAAAGCGTGTCCGCACTTCTACAAGGAACTGAATGCCGTCCATCTCTGGCATCTGGTAATCGGAGACGATGGCATCAAATTTTTCCTGTTCAAGCAACATGAGTGCTTCGGCTGCATTTGGAGCTGTAGTTATAGTGAAATCTCCGGATTCCTCTAAAAACAGCTTCCCGATGGTAAGAAGGTCGGGTTCGTCATCAACGTACAGTACACGAATTTCTGCTGCCATCAGTCCCTTTTCCCTGCCATACGCCAGGCTCCTTTCGGCACCGTCATCTCAAAACGTGCTCCCTTTCCAGGTTCGCCGGTCTCGGTAATCGTGATGCCGGTGATGTCAAGGATCTCCCTTGATAAGGCTAAACCAAGCCCGGTGTTTTTCCCGAATCCACGTTCGAAGATCTTCTCCTTCTCCGCTGCAACGATACCATCACCGTCATCTTCGCAGATGATCAGATGATCATCATCGGTTTCCTCAGCAGAGAACCGTATCGTTGTGATCTTCCCCCCATACCTGACAGCATTATCCATCAGGTTGTAAAAGACCTTGACAA
>CAIJED010000129.1 GCA_903819595.1 uncultured Methanomicrobiales archaeon
GAAACCTGGTGGATCAAAGAAGCCCGAAGGATTTCAGTGTTACCTCAGGGTTGACCTTTCCAACATGGTACATAATGCCATCGGTAAGTTCGTTGATGATCACTTCTGCTGGTGAGAATAACGATGTATCAATCTGGTAGAAGTCGAACTTTGCTTCCTTGAAAATTTCATAGAACGGCTTGCCATATCCCTTCGACTTATTGGACGGGATCTTCTCGAGGTAATCCTTGATTTCAGGTGCCTTCATGGTGAGCATGATCTGTCCATGGTAGATGGTTGCATCGTTCGTCGTACCCATTGCCTGCGTGGCATCTTTTTTCACGGGCGGGAGGGGGGCTGAACCCATCCCTGCAGTGATCTTCAGCGTATCAAACCCAAGTTCGTTGAGCTTGTATATCGCAGTCTCAACGCAACGTCCCGCGACCTGAACCGACCCGACAATTGATGCGGTTGGTGCGACCACCGCGCTGACATTCGCGACATCGACGCCGCATTCTTCTGCAATTTTCTCCATTACTGCACCGCTTGGGAGATGATCACTTTCCAGCGCGATGACTGCCGACTCGTATTCGTCCTGGTAATCAATGACCTCAAACGTATGTTTGGGTTTTAATGCGAGGGCCCGGGCGGGTCCGCTACCCATGGCAAAGTAGTTGCTGTGTTTGATGGTCCACCCTGCTTTTTGAGATCCAAGGCACGCAATCGAGGGGAAATCTGTGAAAACATCAATAAACGGGACTGGAATTTCATTGATTTTTCCCATCCTGAAATTGACCTCGCCAAGACCTCCCATGCAGATCTCGGTAAATGCACGACCTGCCGCGTATCCCCCGCGGGTACTGACGCCGCAGTCGACAATCCTCGCACCATTATCGAGTTCATGGTACACAACGTTGTATTGTTCTGGTTCGTCTGCTAAATAATCAAAAATTTCGAGCGCAAATTCGTTCACACTGAGCACGTGAAGTCCCCCTGTGTACTAAAAAGTGGTTGGGTAATAGATAAGATTTGTTAAAATGATCTGGATCTAAGCAAGGTATTCGAGCACTTTTAACGGGTCATAGCGGAGACTGATGATACGGGTCCTCCCTCTCTCCCCGGTGCCGGCCCGGTACTCGAGGTCAATCAGCCTCATCAGGTCAAATTTCTTTACCATTTCGTAGAATCTTGTGTAACCGATTGAAGAATCTCCCCGTACTGTGTTATACACTTCCCCAGCGCTCATGTCTTTTTTGTCCCTTGCAAGTTCTGCGATTTTTTTAATGAGTTCCCGTTCTTCAGACTTTAAGGATTTTATTGAAAACGAGAGGTGAATGTACTGAGATACCTGGTAGGCCCCGCAGATATCTTCACGTTCAATTGCGCGCTTCGCTTTCCGCTCGGCGTTGAGTGCGGCCCGTTTCAGGAGGTCTATCCCGACCCTGAGGTCCCCGCCTTTCAGTGTCTGGGTAACAACCATGTTTACCAGCTCCGCACTGATCGCACCAGGATAGAGCCCCTGCATTACCCGCTCCTTGATGATCGTCCGGACTTCTTCTTCAGAATAAGGGGGAAAATAGATATCTGTGGGACACAACACGGACGAAACGCGTGCATCGACCGCCTTGGAGAAGTCCACGGCCATATCGGACAGGATCAGGATCACTCCAATCCTTGTTCCTTCAAAGGACTCGTATGAACGGAGTAATGGGTAGAGGACGTTGTTGATCTCATTTTCATACAGCAGGTAGTTCGCATCATCCAGGCAGATGAGAAGAACAATTTCATCCTTACTGATGATACGTGCAATTGCATCAAAAATTGTCTTGAAGGAGGTCCCGGAAGGCGGTGGCAGGTGCCCGGTCATTTTCCGGTAGATCTGGGAGAAAATTGCAAATTTTGTATTATCGATCTGGCAGTTGATATGGACCGGCAAGACCTTTTTTGTCGTGTTTGTAATCTCTTCAAAAAGTTTCTTCACACAGGTGGTCTTTCCTGTCCCCGGGAGTCCACGACAGACGGTGTTAAGTGGACGACCTCCGCGGAGTGCGGGTCTGATCTGGAAGGCGAGTTCTTTGATCTGGTCATCCCGGTAATTAAACTGCTCTGGCACATAATCGATCTCCAGGACTTCGGGGTCCCGGAAGAGCGTCTCATCCCACATGAGCAGATCCTTTTTCATCCTACAACCTTCTCCTGCACGTTATATAACTCCTTTTTTTGCATATGGATCCGGACACCATATACGCCTGATGGTATTCAGACTCGATGGCCAAATGATCATGCCGTATTATACCAGGGATAAATTTGTGGAAATTCTAATATCGCCTTTCTGAATTTCACGTCCTGTTGTCAACAGTGGTTTTAATCTCAATGTTATCCTTGACCAGGAAGGTGCCCCTGGTGTCGAAATATTGAGCCTGTTCATCCTGCTCGTTGCATCATCGCCGATGATCTCAACGGGATTATCCCACTCTCCGCCAGCCACATCATTATCTACGATATGAATGGGCTTAAAACGCCGGGCGTTCTGTTTCCATTTTGTTTCCACGGAATTGATCCCTTAATTATGTCTAAAGTCGTACAATGTTTGAAGGGTGCAATCGGTGGCGCAAACTTTGAATGACCCTTTGAAGTGTCCAGAGCGGTTGCATCAGCGATATGCGTTGCTGCTTTGTGCTCTTTGCAAAATTCGTGTATCAGATCCGCATTTTCCTTGAGTGATGATTCCAGTCCGGACCTGCCCGTTCAGGTACGCACCGGCATCGATGATCTGGCATGGTATAGATGTGGATTGATAGTTCGATAATACAATAGTATACGCGGTAAGTAGTGCGCAGATGATGAAAGTTACCCCCACTGAATTGTGATGATGCAGGGGCCTGATGCCACATTAGCCTTTAAATCATGAAAAGAGCAGAGGCAGGAGATCAATCGCATTGATGGTACCATACATACCGGATTGGGCCTCACGCTCAGAATACCGTTTGGTATTGTCTTTTTTTAATCCCCTTACTGCAAAAGGCACCGGGTCGCGGGTATGAGTTTTTAACCTGGCTGGAGTCGGGTGATCGGGCAGTACGGCGATGACCCCTGTAAACTCCTCCATAATGATTCCCAGCATTTCATCTACCCGTTCGATAGCTGTTACTTTTTCATTGATACTGCCAAGGTGACCTGCCTCGTCAGGTGCTTCCACGTGGAGATAGAGGAAATCAAGTTGCCGAAGTGCTTCAATTGCATACCTGGCCTTCGCGTGGTAATCCGTATCAAGGTACCCGGTTGCCCCCGGTACATGGATGACCTCCATCCCGGCACACCGGGCGATCCCGTTCAGGAGATCCACTGCCGAGATCATCCCGCCGTTTTTATGGTATTTATCGCGGAACAGAGGCAGAGCGGGTCTTTTTCCTCCGCTCCATGGCCATATCTGTGTTGCGGGAGTTTTCCCCGCAGAAATCCGCACTTTATTTACAGGATGACCCCTGAAAACCCTTGTGCTCTCATCGATACAGTGCCTGAGAATATCCCCGTCCCCGCCTGAAGGGAGGAAGGGGTCGATATTCTGGCCGACAATATCGTGAGGGGGTGTGGTTTCTGCCCCTTTTCCGTTATTTATTACAAGGAGATTTCGATAACTGATCCCCTCTCTGAAGAACACCTCAGGTACCTCCCTCGAAAGTGCTTCCAATAGATCATGGCTCTCACTCGTCGAGATATGCCCGGCAGAAAAATCTGCCATTGTTCCGTTCACGACGGTCGAGATATTGCAACGGTACGCAACATCATCATCCCGAAGCGGGACCTCCATGCTCATCGCTTCGAGGGGACCACGACCGGTGTAATAGTGCCTTGGATCGTAACCAAGGACTGAAAGGTTAGCGATATCGCTTCCAGGCTCAAAACCATCGGGTATTGTATGGAGCATGCCACAAGCCCCTTCCTGTGCGATCCTGTCCATATTTGGTGTATCTGCGTATTCGAGCGGTGTCATCCCGCCAAGTTCGGTCAGCGGCTCATCAGCCATGCCATCCCCAAGGACGAGTAAATACTTCATTGTCACTTCTCCCGCGTTACTTCACTGGTTTTTCCAGCATTGCCCTTACTGCTTCCCCTACACTTTCACGTGATCCGGTATCAGGCTGCCAGCCAAGCCCTTTTAGTTTCGTTACGGCGAGCTGCATCCGGGGGACATCCCCGACCCAGCCACGTTCACCGCCGGTATAGTGGTAATGCACGTTAGTGAGTCCCATCCCACGCACAACGATATCTGCAATGGTCGTAACGTCAACCCAGTCCTCGGAGCCGATATTAAAAATATTAAGCACCTGATCAGACTTTTCTGCAGCAAACAACATCGCCCTGACACATGCCTTCACTTCCAGATATGATTTGGTCTGCCTGCCATCTCCGAGTATCTCGAGGATCTCTGGCTGGGTCTTTAGTTTTTTAATAAAATCCGTGATGACCCCGTGGTTACTTCGTTCCCCGATGATATTCGCAAACCGATAGACCCATCCTTTCATACCAAATCCATGGCAATATGCGGATATCAGGGCTTCACATGACAGCTTGCATGCCCCGTAGACCGAGATCGGTTCAAGCGGATGATAGGACTCTGGTGTAGGTATGGTCGTGGCGTCGCCATATACCGTCGAGGTGGAAGTAAAAACAATCTCCGGCACCCTGTGAACCCGCATCGTTTCGAGCACACGGTACGTGGCAAGGATATTATTGTAAACCTGGCTGTCGGGAGTCAGCGACCCCTGCCGGACATCCGGGTCTGCAGCCAGGTGGTATACTCGTTTTACCCCGATC
>CAIJED010000130.1 GCA_903819595.1 uncultured Methanomicrobiales archaeon
GTGAATAGGTTCCTTACGATTAGTTTCACCTGGGCTTATTCAGTTTACCACAATATTCGCAAATAAATCCATTTTCGTGATTATCGGAGTCCATATCGTTTCGATTGTGAATATTCTCTCTTTCAGTATCCGTTCGATGCTTTTTCCTCTCGTTTGTCAGTTCGATGTAACCCGATGTAATAATTCCGGCTGGCAAAGCGAAAAATGCAATGCCTAAAAGGGCAATGGCACTGGCCAATACTTTACCCTGGGGAGTAACCGGGTATATATCGCCATAGCCAACGGTTGAAAGGGTACTCACTGAATACCACATACTTTCGGGAATGCTTGAGAATTTTTCGGGTTGTGCTGCATTTTCGGCATAATACATCCCCGATGATGCTAAAATCAAAATAATTAACAGGACAAACAGAGTAATCAGAAGATCAGATTTTTTTTCGAGGACGACTTTTTTCATCAGGCTTAATGAACTCGTATAACGCCCCAGTTTGAGAATTCTGAAGATACGGAACAGCCGCATGATCCTTAATACCCTGAGATCGACAGGGACAACCAGGGGGAGATAAAAGGGAGCGACCGCGAGAAAATCAATAACAGCATAGAATGTTACCATCCAGTGGAGTCTGCCGATAATGGGTCGCTCGTACAGGGGGTCTTCTACACAACTCCATAAGCGAAGACCATACTCAATCGTAAATATTCCAATTGAGATCTCCTCGAACCTGATAAAAAACTGCCCGTATTGTAAGAAAAGCGATGCGTCGGTCTCGAGAATAAAAGCACAAACATTCGCGATGATCAGGCCAATGATAAAGATGTTAATGACCAGGCTGGCCTGGCTGTTTTCATGGTCCGGTTCGAGAACTTCATGAACTGATAGACGGAAGCTTGCGCCCACTGATACTCAGATCCCCGATTTTTCAATTGTTAAAAGTAATGGATAAAACCTGATGAAACATATCAACGTGCCTGCAACAATGTTCCGTTCCATCGGTACCTTATTATCCAGGAATACAATAAATCTTTTCAAATATCGCCATTTGAGTAAATTATGCGTGGACATGAGCAGGATATAAAAAAATCCTTGCGATTGAATCGTTGGAACAGGTAGTCCCAGGATACTCCGGTTGAACCCCGGGTCATCAACTGCCTGTACCCCTGGTGACATTTTCGAAAGAGACAAAATCCCACACCGGCAGACCGTGATGGTCGAGGCGTTGGCATTACGCGGGAGTACTGCCGATCTGAGGTTTCCTCCTAACTTCATGGCGGGTGCACGACACCGTGGACACGACGAGGGATCACCTGGGTATCAGGAGGATATGGATTTCCGAATTACTGTTACAATTTTTCCCAGTTTTTTTTGTAACTGCGGGGGTCCGTGGTGTGTATTTTTCCCCGGTTCATATATACCGGTACCCGCCTTTAGGCACCGTGATCTCAAACCGTGCCCCTTTCCCAGGCACCCCGTTCTCGGCTATCGTAATCCCGGTAATCGCAAGGATCTCCCGGGAAAGGAACAACCCAAACCCCATATGTTTGAAATAGCCACGGTTAAAGACCGCTTCCTTCTGGTCTGCCGGAATTCCAATACCATCATCTTCGAGGATGATGATAAGCCCGTGATCTGACTCCAAAGATGAGACCCGGATCGTGGTCATCTTCTCGCCACCATACCTGAGGGCGTTATCGATCATGTTGTAGAACACCCGCACGAGAAGCAGATCAGCAAACACTTCAAGCGAGAGGCCATCGGTTTTTACGACAATTCCCGAGAGGGCAAGGTTCGCTTTCGCCAGGTCAACACATCTGTGAACGTTCTGCCATTCCGGCATTTTTACGCCCATTTCCTGGTAGTCCTTCGTGAACAGGATCTGAGCTTCGATAATTTCTGCAATCTTCTGTTCTTCTATAATATACTCTTTCAGTTTCACGGGATCACCAAGGACCTCACGGGAGAGGTCAAGGTATCCATCCAGTGCGGTCAACTGATTCACGATGTCGTGCCGGGTGATACTCGATAACAGGTTCAGTTTCTTATTCGCCAGCTGTACTGAATCCTGAAGCGATTTTTGCTCGGTGATATCTTTGCCGATAGCAATGAACGTTTCCTCAATCCCGGGGACATCCTGCAGGGGACTGATGTTCCACGAGATAATCCGCGCCAGCCCTCCTTTTGTCCGGATCATGGTCTCGAAGTTCTCCAGGTATTTTTTTGACCTGATCACGTCATGAATGGTCGTCGTAACCGTACGACGGTATTCTTTACCCGGGTACATACGGGACCAGATCGTGTTGCTGCCGATCAATTCGGCCGCCGGGTACCCGCTGATCTCTTCAGCAGCCCGGTTCCAGACACGTACGTTCCCTTTTCCGTCCAGCACCGAAATCCAGATACTTGCGTTTTTTATCACGCTCTCCTGGAATTGCCGGAGTGAATTGATCCTCTCCTCCGTTAACCGCCGTTCGGTATTGTCGCGCCCGATGGCGATGAACTGTACCGGTTTCCCTTGTGCATCTCTTAATGGCTGCGTGTTCCACCAGATAATCTTCTGATCGCCTGAGTTCGTCAAGACCCTGGTCTCAAAGTTCTCAACATAGGTGTTCGTCTGAATGATATCGAGAATATTCCGGAGGACCTGCTTCCGGTACAATGGATCGGGATAGAGCTGTTTCCAGACGGTGTTTGTTCCGATCACATCTTTTGCAAGGTACCCGCTGATCTGCTCGGCGGTGTTGTTCCAGACCAGGATTTTCCCTTTTGGGTCAAGTACGCTGATCCAGACATTTGCATTGTCGATGACGCTCTGTTGGAACTGCGAAAGGGCCCTGATATCTTCCTCTGCACGTTTCGCGCTGGTAATGTCCTGGAGTGTTTCAACGGCACCCACAATATTCCCACCGTCATCCCGGATCACACAGGCGGAAAAGTGGAGCCATTTTCCTGATTTTCCGAGATTGGGGAAAAAATCAGTCCCATCACATACACCTCCAGCCAGCCTGGCAGCGTCAATCTTCCCGGTATATAATTCCAGAATGACATCAGTCTCTCCGTCCACCAACAGGTCAGCCAGGCAGGGACGTTCCATCGGATAGAATGCCTGCCATTGATGGGTGGTACCGATCATGTCTGTCGCTTTAGAAGCGGTTGCATCTTCAAGTGCCTTATTCCACGATATCAGACGATGGTTCGAATCGATGACAAACATCGGGATGGGTGATCCCTCCAGGATATCGTGAAGTTCCGCTTCTTTTTGTCGAAGTGCCTCTTCTGCCTCCTTGCGTTTGGAAATATCGTGGATGATGGAATAAAAGTGCGGTTTACCGTTCAGTGTGATCGGTCCCGAGTAGATCTCCACATCACGTTTCTCCCCGGATGCCAGAAAATGGGTGGAAAGGAAGTGTTTTGCCTTTTCGTTCTTTGCACGCTGGAGATCCCTGATCACCTTCTCCCGTGACAACCGGTTCAGGTCATAGATCCCCATCGAGATAAGCATATCATGAGTATACCCGTAAAACCAGGTTGCCGCTGCATTGGCATCGAGTATATTTCCCGTATCCGGATCGATAAGGAGAGAGACCGAGTAGCTGTTATTAAACAGGGAATTGTACCGTTCCTCACTTTCCCGGAGTGCGTTCTCCGTCTTCCTGCGCCCGGTGTCATCACGGATAATCGCAATAATACAGGGCTTATTTTCAATCGTGATGGTATCGGCATTTACCAGTGCATCAAACATTTCACCCGATTTGCGCCAATTTAATGCCTCAAAATGGGTTATCTTTCCGTATTTCCTTACCTGGTCGGTAAAACGGTCCCGTTCCTCTTTATTCCGCCATATACCGAGTTCAAGAGTAGTCTTTCCAATCAGTTCATCACGTGTGTATCCGAAAATTTCCAAAGCAGCGTCGTTCACTTCGGTGATCTGTCCCGAATCCTGCCCGGTAATCGTGATGGCATCAGGTACTGACAGGAATGCTTTTGTATATTTTTCATGAGCAATCCGCAGCTCCTCATCTGACTTCTTACGCCCGGTGATGTCAGTGAACATACCGAGGTTGCAGCGGTACCCGTCAATCAATACCGTCGTGGCCCTGATATCCACATACCGCAAAACCCCGTCTTTTCGTAATACCGGGATGTTCTCTGCCAGGTCCATCTCCCCGCGTGCCATCGCCCCAAACATATCTTCCAAACGGGCAAGGTCTTTCTCAGGGTGTATGTCTTTTAATTCCAGATTGGTAAGTTCTTTTTCGGAATACCCCAGCATCGTACAGATGGCA
The DNA here is from genome assembly GCA_903819595.1 of uncultured Methanomicrobiales archaeon. Lineage (GTDB taxonomy): Archaea > Halobacteriota > Methanomicrobia > Methanomicrobiales > Methanospirillaceae > CAIKOD01. Next base: position 4,282 of record CAIJED010000130.1, read on the forward strand.
GAGTTGGCATGCAGGAATTTGCGGGTGCTGACATTTGCAATCAGGATTCCCTCTGCAGCATGGGTAAAGATGATCCTGAACCGCTCTTCACTGTCACATAAAGCGATTTCAGCCATCCGGGCTTCAACTGCTTTTTTGATCTTATGCAATAGCTCCGCGAACTGTGACTTCGGCTCGCCGCCTTTCTGGAGGTAATAATCAGCCCCGGCATTCAGTGCCTCGATGACGACATCTTCCCTGCCCTTGCCCGTGAAGATAATAAACGGTGTGGTATTGCCCTTTTTTTTAAGATACTTGAGGAACTCGATCCCATCCATCTCCTGCATCTGGTAATCAGAGATGATGACATCGAATCGCTCGTGTTCCAGTATCCTGATCGCTTCATGAGTGTGCGGGGTGATCGTGACGGTGAGTTCTCCTGACCGTTCCAGGTATAACTTACCAAGTTCGAGCAGGCCTTGTTCGTCATCGACATAGAGGACGCGGATTTTTTCTGCCATCATGTACCTGCTCCCTTCAGCCGCCACATCCCTTTCGGCACCAAAATCTCGAACCTGGCCCCCTGGCCTGGTATGCCGGTTTCCGTAATCGTGATACTGGTGATCGCAAGGATCTCACGTGAGAGGAACAGCCCAATCCCGGTATTTTTCTCAAAGCCCCTGGAAAAGAGACGCTTTTTGTCCTCTGCAGTAATCCCCACACTGTCATCCTGGCAGACAATCCGGAGTCCCGAGTTGATCACCTGTGACGAAACCCGGATGGTTTTCATCCCGGTGCCCCCGTA
>CAIJED010000131.1 GCA_903819595.1 uncultured Methanomicrobiales archaeon
AACTCGAACAGGGCTGAATGTTCAAGCAATATTAGATGAAAATATGTACCCTCGCGGTGTTAAGATATCTGATGACGAGATGAAAATGATAAATTTAGATCGTGATCAATTTCATGGCGAATGGAATTATACAATTTCCCAAAATTGATTAGCTTATTATTTCACGGACACTTAGTTTCCTGTTGCAGACCTGTGAAAACAATATTGCCTGGAGGTTGACGCTCCTCCAGTCATGGGAGGTTCCCGTCTCCTGAACACCCCCGCTGCCACTCTTCGCTCATTTCGATCAGGATTGACATAATCCTCTGGACATGGACAGGGTTGATCTTTTGTTCGACGGCATAATTAAAGGAGGACTCAAGTACCGCCTTTACCCGCTCTTCGTCATGAACCGGGATGCCCCCGGCAAATTTTACCTTTGCAATTTTTCCGGCAACCGCCTGGCGTTTTGCGATCAGCCGGATTATCTCCCTGTCAATTCGGTTGATCTCCTCTCTAAGTGACTCGATTGGCATAGTACCTATGTGCAGCAGTTGAAAGGTTAAATGTGTTCCCCGGATAGTCACTCACGGTTGCCCCCCATGAGCTTTGTATCCTGTGGCCTGGTCTGCCCTCGCACAACGAACACCTTTTTACGCAGTTTAACTGCAGGAATATTTGGTGTCTCTGGCATCCGAAGCAAATAAGCCCCGGGAAATACCACTATTACACGACAATTTATGCTCGAACGGATAACTCGAAGGGAGCGCTTTGATCTCTTCATTGCATGGCTTGGGATCACGGTCGCGTTCACCCTGGCAATTGTGCTCTCCAGTTTCAGTGGAAAAATCGACCCCCTGTTCTTTCTCTACATCTTTGGGATATCCTGCCTGACCGTGGGTATCGGATTTGTACTGCATGAAATGGCCCATAAATTTACTGCGATGAAGTATGGCTATTATGCGGAATTCAGGAAAGACAATGTCATGCTCCTGATGTCCGTTGTCCTGGCCGCACTGGTCCATATCGTATTTGCTGCGCCCGGTGCCACGGTTATTTATGGTGGTGGTTTATCGAAGGAGCAGAATGGTAAAATATCTGCGGCCGGCCCTGCAACAAACCTCGTACTCTGTATCCCCTTTGGGATGATGGTACTGATGACCCCCTTCATCACCGGAACCGGCCAGATCATCGGCTTTATCGGGATGATGGGGCTGCAGATCAATGCAATGATTGCGGCATTCAACCTCCTCCCGATCAGTGTCCTTGACGGAAAGAAAGTACTAGAATGGAAACCGGTCCTGTTTCTGGTGATGATTGCAGTTTCCTTTGTCGTATTGTTTGTTTCACTGACAATGGTACCATCCTACATCGGATAATTTTTTCCCCTGGACATTTTTTGCCTGAAGCGTCATCTTCTCCTGGCGTTTGTCTGGAATATGTCCCCCCATTGATGAGGGGAGGAATAGGATAATCGAAATTGATAACTAGGAACAATTAATAAAGTAATATTAAGTTAAAGCAAGTTAGTTTGAATGGAGATTGTAAACCAATGCATATCATGGAAGGCTTTTTGCCACTGAACTGGGCTGTTTTCTGGTGGGTCATCGCTCTCCCATGCCTGGTGTACGGCATGTACCGGTTAAAATTAGTCCTGGATGCCGACCGGGAAGCCCTTCCCCTGCTCGGGGTTACCGGGGGGTTTATATTTATTCTGTCCTCCCTGAAACTCCCGTCCGTCACCGGGAGCTGCTCTCATCCGACGGGAACCGGTTTGTCAGCCATCTGCTTCGGTCCGTGGATAACATCTGTCGTATGTGGGATTGTTCTTCTGTTTCAGGCGCTCTTTCTCGCTCATGGCGGGCTATCCGTTCTCGGGGCAAATATCGTCTCGATGGGAATAGTGGGCCCCCTTGTCGGGTATGCCGTGTACCGGACTCTCAGGGAGACCCGGGTGAATATGTTTCTTACGGTATTCCTCGCCTGTGCACTCGCTGATATATTCACCTACGTCACCACGTCGCTTGAACTGGCACTGGCATATCCTGCCCAGGTGGGTGGTGTCGGCAGTTCATTCGTCCTCTTTATGGGGATATTTGCAATTACCCAGGTGCCGCTGGCCATCGTTGAGGGGGTAGTCCTGGCGTTGGTATTCAAATACATCGTCCAACTCAAACCCGATATCCTTCTCCGGATGAAGGTGTTCCCAGAGGAGAAAATTAGCGCCGCAAGGGGGGATTAGTGAATTGGCAGGAAAGTACAAGCTGGAGATCCTGGCGCTGATTGCCGTTCTTGTATTTTGTGCCCTGTTCCTCTATACCAGCTTGGTTACGGGGAATGGAAGATTTGCGGGCTCTGACACACTTGCATCGGAAAAAATTGTGGAACTTTCGGGAGAACCGATTGGTACCATACATCCGTTGATACCGCAATGGGTCCCCCCCAGCGCAGAGATTGAATCCGGGTTGTTCGCCTTGCAGGCGGCAATAGGTGGTCTTGTAATAGGCCTGGTTTTCGGTTACTGGATTGGGCAGAAAAAAGGAACAAAAAATACGTAAAAGTCTTACCGCTATGTATGATGAGTTTCTTGAGGATATTGCCCAGGCGAATGGGTTACGGGAGGTCAATACTTACGTAAAACTTGTAGCCGGGCTCGGGGCCATCATTCTCTGCCTGCTCTCAACGAGTTTTTTCGCACCACTCTTTATTGCAGTCCTGCTCTCCGGTGCAATCATCATCCTCGCACGGGTGGATATAAAGACGTATGCAGAACTATTCATCGTTCCATTCTGGTTTGCCGTCATGAGTGTCCTCGTGATCGTTCTTCTTTCAGGGGGTAGTCCTGTATACTGGAGTTGGGACCCATTCCCCTGGCTCTCTCTCTCCATATCCCGTGAAAGTCTGAACGAAGGTATTTTTGTATTCTGCAGGGTCCTCGGAGGGATGTCCGCATTGATCTTCATCGCCCTCACGACGCCCATGACTGATCTCTTCATCGTGATGAGACGGTGTCGTGTGCCCGAGGCAGTAGTTGATCTCGCGATGATGATCTACCGGGCGATCTTTATGGTGATGCACCTGTTAGTGCAGACCTACCAGGCCCAGGTAATGCGCCTGGGATACTCTTCTTTCCGCGAATCGATAGAGTCATTTGCCACCCTGTGTGGATCAGTATTTATCGCCAGCTGGGATGCCGGGGAAGACCTTGTCCGGGCCATGGACGCACGATGTTATGCAGGAAAATTTGCCGTGCTCGGGGAATCTGGCCCGGTGAACGTGTACTCGCTGGCAGTCACCGGGTCATTTCTCCTGGTATCGTTCGTGATCGTGGTTATGACAAAAAATATTGTCGCGATTTAGGTTTCGTTCTATGAGCAGTATCATTCTTGAAGCAAGGCAGATCCGGTACCGTTATCCACGGGGTATGGAAGCAATCAGAGGAATCAGTTTTCATATACGGAAGGGGGAAAAGATCGCCCTGGTCGGGCCCAATGGTGCCGGAAAATCAACGCTCATGCTGATGTTCAACGGGATGATCCGCCCAGACTCCGGGATTATCCTTATCGATAACGAGCCCGTCAGCTATACCAGGGAGTCTTTACGTTCATTACGAAAACGTGTAGGTTTTGTCCTCCAAAACCCGGACCGCCAGATTATTGCGCCGACCGTGTACCAGGACGTTGCATTCGGGCCTGTTAACCTGGAATACGATGAACACGAGGTAAAAGAGGCGGTGACCGGGGCACTCCGGTATGTAGGACTTGAAGGGTTTGAACGCCGGCCCCCGCACCTCCTTTCTGGTGGAGAGAAAAAACGGGTCGCGATTGCCGGAGTACTTGCCATGGACCCTGACATTCTCGTGTTTGATGAACCAACCAGCGGCCTCGATCCTTCCGGATCTGAGGATATCATGGAACTTCTTGATGAACTCCACCACCAGGGAAAGACCATCATTATTTCAACTCATGATATTGAGCTCGCATACCCTTGGGCTGACCGTGCCATACTCCTTCTGGAGGGCAGGATCCTCCAGGAGGCGATCCCGGATGTGGCATTTGCCTGCCCCGAATACGTGAGGCAGGCCCACTTATCGATGCCGATTCTCCTCGATCTCTATTTTGAGCTCGAAAAGCGGGGTTATTCGCTCCCTGAAAAAAAGCCCAGGACCCTGCTTGACATGCTGCAGGTGATTGATGTGGCGTTTAAGAAAACACCGTGCCCCCATGGTAATCCAGGGACAATTAGTGTATTTGATGTTGATTCATCCCCGCATGATTCATTACCCGGGTGGCTTGCATCCCACCAGGGTGTACCCGTTGGTGCGATGGGGACCCGGGCGAAACAACACGCTGCAGATAACAATATCCCCCTTGACTTTACCTACGGTGTGATTGACAAATGCATTTTACGTGCAATTATTGGGGAGTCCTCGCTAATCCTGACAAGTACCGGGATGGTCCGTCGTGTTGAAATCCGGGTAATCGAATTTGATAACATGAGCGGTATCCGGGTGCCGGTGAGGTTCATGTGCTGAAAAAAGGTAGATTCTTGCCTGAACATCCTAAAAACCCATCATCAGGCGTTTAACTCTTTTCGAGTGATCCGATCACCCTGACAACGTTTTCTCCCTTTTCAAATGCCTCTGCCAGTGCGGTTGGGTGGCCCCGGATCCCCTTGTGGGTGTCCATATCATTGGCAATAATGTTGTCATAGTATTCGAAGCCAATGGTGTTGAAAAAGGCCGTGATCGCAGGAAACGCTGCATCAAACACATGTTCCCACGGAAGACCGGCAGTTGATATGAACACACCTTTGTGGCGGCGGATGAGGGGGTCCGAATAAATCAGTGTCTTTAAAATGAACTTCTGGGCCCAGATATACTGGGCCCTGTCAATAAGCCCCTTCAATTCAGCGGTAATCCCCATGCTGTAAATTGGTGAGGCCACGGCAAGGCAGTCACAGGACATGACCCGTTCAATAATCACTTCCGCATCATCCTGAACAATGCATTCACCTGTCTTATGGCAGGCATTACAGCCCCGGCACGGTGTGTAATCCATGGATCTCAGGATAATTTTGTCGACTTCTGCCCCGGAATGTGATGCACCGGATAGAAAATTGTCCAGCAATGTCTCGGTATTTCCATGCCGGTGGGGACTGCCCGAGATCCCAATGACTTTTACCGTCATGCACTTCCACTCTGGAGCCTGCTCCTGAGCAGGGCAACTACGTCGGTGCCCAGCTGTTCTGCATCAGTTTTTGCCGTTGGATGGGACTGGATTGCTCCCTTTTCGTCAACTCCCCTGATGAGCAGGTACTGGATATCCCTGTCGCGTACGTCGATCACATGAAAAAGGCATTTCACCGACATGATCGCCCCTTCAAATACATTGTTCCATGTCTGCCCTGATGTCCCGAGGTATATACCCATCCGTTTACCTTTACGCTCCGGAGGGACGACCGGGAGCTTCAGGACATATTTTCTTGATCGGAACACCTGTGCACGGTCAATTAAGGATTTCCCTTGGGCAGGTATCCCCATACAGAAGATGGGAGAAGCAAACACGATAATGTCCGCCTCAATAATTTTATCATGAATACGGTCCATCCCGTCTCTCTGGACACAATAGTTGAGCTTTTCACAGGCATTGCAGCCCCTGCATGGATTAATATCCGCATCAATCAGTACTATCTTCTCGATAGCCACATCGCTCTCGTGACTCATTGATGCAAGCAGCCAGTCAAGGAGCGTCTCGGAATTCCCGCCTCTTCGTGGGCTCGAAGCGAAAGCAAGGACTTTTATCGGCATGAATGAGCCTTTGGCGTCGTAGGATAAAAAAGATTGGTGACTGGTTTTCAGACGGATTTGAAACAGAGGTACCAGTCTTTGCACTCGTAGCCCTCGGTCGGCCGCTTTGCCATCTCCGCTGCAGTCTTCGGGGGTGGGACTACGACCTTGTCACCTGGCTGCCAGTTTGCAGGTGTTGATACCTTGTGATTATCAGTCATCTGGAGTGCCTTCACGAGCCGGACGATCTCCGGGATATATCTCCCGTTCTGCAACGGGTAGTAGATCATCGCCCTTGTGATCCCCTTGTCATCAATAAAGAACACACAGCGGACTGTCGCGGTGGTGCTCTGTCCCGTGTGGATCATCCCGTAACTTTTTGCGATATTCGTCGAAAGGTCTGCAATGATCGGGAACGGGACATCCACTCCCATCTTCTCTTTTATTGCATGCACCCAAGCAAGGTGAGCCGATACGCTGTCTACCGAGAGGCCGAGAAGCTGGACATTCATGGCTTTTAGTTCATCATGCACCGCTGAGAATGCCAGAAACTCTGTCGTACAGACCGGCGTGAAATCCGCAGGGTGTGAGAACATCACGACCCACTTCCCTTTCAGGTCAGAAAGCCGCAGAGGTCCCTGCGTAGTCTCGGCTGTAAAGTCAGGTGCCGGTTCACCGATTGAAGGCATACGGCCTGAACCCATTTCTCCACACATGTAGTCCACCATCACCGTTTCATAACTTCATCAAGCTGGGCTTTTCCATAGACATATGCCGGCATCCCTGCGAGCAGGAATGCGACCCTGAGTGCCTCTTCGACCTCTTTCTTTGTTACGCCAAGGCTTTCAGCGCCTATCAGCTGTGCATGCACGGCATGCTGGTCCCGGAGCGATGCGGCAATTGCTATTGCTATCAGTTTCTTGGTCTTCCGTGTCAGTGCCCCGTCATCCCAGATATGGCCTTCAAGTTTCATCACCATATCAAACATCTCGGGATCTTTGTCTGTCAGCTCCCGGAAGAATTTCGGGACCTTTCCGATTTTATTTTCAAGTTCATCCATATTTTTTGTCATGAAAGTTCACCCATCGATCAGTTTCATTGGTTCACCGCAACAGACGAGTTCTCCCCCGCCTGCTCCTTTTACAACGACGATATTGCCACAGATCTCACATTCGAAGACCTGGCCAACTTCAGATACATTTACCATGATGTTCGATCCTCAGACATGTTTTTGTTTATGCAGATTGCCTACCCGGTCGTGAACAGGATTTGCTCTGCGATCTCCTCGACCAGCGTTCTGATCTCTATGGCCTGCCAGAAATGAAGAAAAATTGGATTACTGGTTGCTCTTGCCACGCTTTGGTGGGTTCTTTGCATCTTCCGGAGTAACTACATCCGGCCTGATGTGGTGCATCGGGAAACACTGGTACTCTTCACATGAACACGCAGGACACTTGCGGAGATCCTGTTCACTCTTATCAAGTTCATACTCCTTCCCGCAGTCAAGGCATACATATTTCCCGGGGCCGACCTTTGAGCCAGCTTTATACTGTTTGGTTTCGGTCAAAATCCTCACCTATTTTTGTAATAGGTGCAGGGGATTATTTATTAGTTGTGTTTGTTCCTAAAAATTGTCAGAATCTTAAGGCAGTTCGCTGGTTTTCCCGTAAAATTGAAGGCCGCTCCCGGTGATACAAAAGATATATTGCACCAATAGTGGATACTCTCCTATCATGGGAATGAAGATAATCGGCCTCCTCGGCAGTCCGCTTGTTAAAGGGAATACTGCAAAACTGCTTGACCAGGCACTCAGGGGAGCAGCGGACGCCGGGTGCGAAGTTGAAAAGATTGTGGTGCCGTTTCTTGATTTTAGTCCCTGCATGGAGATCATGTATTGTAAGGAACATGAGACCTGCAAAATGAAAGACGATATGACACCGATATATGAGAAGTTTCGGGATGTCGATAGCGTCATCGTTGCCACGCCTGTGATGACCATGGGAATACCGGGAAAACTCAAGGGCTTTATGGACCGGTTCCAGGTATACTTCATGGCGAAATTTGTCAGGAAACAACCACTTGTTGCCCCGGAAAAAAAGAAACACCGCCGTGGGTTGTACATTGGAATATCCGGTATGAACCTGCCATATGTTTTTGACGGAGCGAAAATGACGGTGCAGGCCTTTTTCCAGATAACCGACTGCAAGTACTGGGACGAGCTGCTCATCCGTGATATGGATACAATCCAGGATATTACGATGAAGCCGGAGCTGATCGAGATGGCATATAAAAAAGGGTACGAACTTGGCAGGCTCCTTTTTGAAGAGAATGAAGCGGGTACATCAGCTTCCTGAATCCAGGCGAGCTGCTGAAAAGCGCCAGATAAATTTTAAATCCGGTGATTTGTGCCCCCCGGATGAAAGTCAGATAAAGCACCCCGGGGAAGTGATGTTGCACGTTTGTCCAGGGATTCTATGGGGTCATTCGCCGGGTCTTCCGGGTCTCAAGCGCCATCAGTGCTTTTAAAACAGGAATGATCACGTGTGAGGGTGGTAACCGGAGTTACAGGTAACCCCTCTCCTTCATCGAGAGGTGGCCGTTTTTTGTTACAATAAGGTGGTCCATGAGCCGGATGCCAAGGATGGCACCCGCCTCGGTCAGCTGCCTCGTGACTTCAAGGTCCTGTGGACTAGGTTCAAGCGTCCCTGAAGGATGGTTATGGACGCAGATGATTGATGCCGCCCGGTCCGTTATCGCGTCTGCAAAGACCTCTCTCGGGTGTACGAGGCTGTGGTTTAGCAGCCCGACGGTAATGATACGGTTCCCTAATACTTCACCGGCCCCGTTCAGGGTGATACAGATAAAATGCTCCTGTTTTTTACCTGGAATTCCCTGGAGTAGTGGCAGTGCGTCTTCCGGTCTGGATATTTTAATGGCGACCGCCTCTTCTTTCAATGGGTAACGTCGTGAAAGTTCGAAACATGCAGAAATTTGTGCGGCTTTTGTCGGACCAACGCCTGAGATCTCTTCCAGTTTTTGATACGTTACGTGCTCTCTGCCGGAACTGAGCTCTTTTTCGATATCTCCTGCGACGACCAGCACATCTCTTCCACGGACACCTCTGCCGATAATTGCTGCAATCAATTCCCGGTTGGTGAGCGCCCCGGGACCCAGCCGGCGTATTCGTTCCCTTGGCCGGTCCTGTTCCGCCAGTTGTTTCATCTGTTTCATCAATGCTCCGCTATTTTCCCCCGTTCTCCTCATCAAACTGTGCTTTGCAAAATCAACTTCGCGGGACGAAGTCCGGTTATCAGCGTGGTGTAATGATGATGAAAAGGATTCCGGAATACTATCCGTGATGTTTTCACTGAGTTCTCCCTTGTGACACCTACCGGGAACGAAAATCCATTTATTGATCGCCTGGACCAGAACGATGAATACTGTTATTACCGATTTTGTCCCACTAGATGATCATGGCAACAAAAGAGAATGCGATGGAGGCGTTTGCCGGGGAATCACAGGCGAACAGAAAGTATTCGGCATTTGCTGACAAGGCAAGGGATGAAGGGTTTACCAATGTTGCGAAGCTCTTCACAGCGGCGTCACAAGCGGAGGCGATCCATGCGAAACGGCTCCTGAAAGTGCTTGGGTCTATAGGGAAGACAGAAGACAACCTGAAAGCGTCCGTAACCGGGGAGACTCATGAGTATACCGAAATGTACCCTGCCTTTGTCAGAGAAGGGGAAGCAGAGAAGCAAAGTGACGCGGTTATTGCCTTTTCCTATGCAATGAAGGCAGAAGAGGTCCATGCCAACCACTACAAAGAGGCATTAAAGGCAATCAGTGCTGGAAAAGACCTTTCAGGGCAGAAAGTCCTGCTCTGTCCGATCTGTGGGAATATCTTCCGCGGTGAACCCCCCGAGAGATGCCCGATCTGCAGTGCATTTAAAAAAGTTTTTCTGGAAATTGTTTAATCCGGGCCTGGCCCGGCACATCTCTTTTCAGGTTATTCCGGGTTATTAATCCAGTCCCTTGTATTCCAGCACCTTTATATCCGGGCACATCTGAAATGCAGGGTACCAATGCCTCAGGTAACCGTATATTCAACAAAAAAATGCCCCTACTGCAGGATGGCAAAGGCGTTTCTCGAGAAACACGATATCCCGTATAAATCAGTCGATGTCGGGGAAGATGAGGAAGCAGCCGCTCACATGATCGCGATCTCCGGTCAGCGTGGTGTTCCGGTCATCACGGTCGACAGCGAGATTATCGTAGGGTTCGATGCCCAGCGACTTAACCAGATTTTCGGTACCGGCACCGAAGGGGACATCCTTGACGTCCTTATTATCGGGGCCGGACCAGCAGGCCTGACCGCTGCCGTGTACTGCGCAAGAAAACTCCTCACTGCGGTCGTTGTCAGTGAAAATATCGGGGGACAGGCCCTTGAAAGCTGGACCATCGAGAATTACATGGGATACCGCATGATTACCGGTGATGAACTGATGAAAAAATTTGAGGACCAGGTCAAGGAGCAGAAGATCAGCCTCGAACTTGACCAGGTCCGGGATATTACCCCTGATAATGGAGTTTTCAGGGTTCATACGGCCACGGAAACCACATACCAGGCGCGTGCCATCATCCTTTCCCCGGGAAAACAACCAAAGAAACTGAATGTTGATGGAGAGGACCGGTTCCTTGGCAGGGGGCTCTCTGTCTGTTCGACCTGTGATGGCCCGTTGTTTAAAAATAAGGTCGTCGCCATTGTCGGGGGGGGTAATTCAGCCCTGCAGACAGCGGTGGAGATGAGTAAGATTGCAAAAGAGGTACATCTCATCGTGAGAAGTACTATCCGGGCAGATGAAGTGTATGTGAAACTGTTCGAAACACAGAAAAATATCATTCTCCATTCCAATTCCGTCGTGACCGCCCTTTTTGGGGATCATCTCCTGTCAGCGATAACAATTCAGGACAGGCTCACCAAAGAGGAGTCAAAAATAACTCTCGAGGGGGTATTCGCGGAAATTGGCTGGTCACCCAATACGGACTTTGTCTCAGGCCTCCTTGCACTCAATGACCAAAAAGAGATTATCATTGATATTAACTGCCATACCAGTGTCCCCGGAATTTTTGCGGCTGGCGATGTAACGAATATCAAGGGCAAACAGATCATTATCGCGGCTGGTGAAGGGGCCAAAGCAGCACTGGAAGCCTACGAATACCTGGTCCGATTATAAAAGATCCAAGGGCTTTTCCCGGTGGAACCCGGGTTTCCAATGGGAAAGTGTCAGAATCTCCAGGTAATGCAGGTCGTTTCTCGGTCCCACAAAATCCCGGGTAAGTGATATCCATCCCTTTCCTATTCTTTCCGGAATAGTACAATCCTGTTGGTATTAGTCCCTGAATTATTGCTACCGATACCCCAGATACTTGAGGTCTTGGTAAATTCCTGCTGGTTGATCAGGACGCATACACATTTGAACCCGGCAGAAATTCCTACGGGAATCACGTGTTCGTCCAGTCGGACTGTCCCGTTTTTAACTTCCCCTACTTCAAAAGCAACATATCCGCCGGGCCGGGTAATCCTGAACAGTTCATGAAAGACGTTCGTGATCATGGTCACCCAGACTCCGAGAGAATGGGTCATCGTGATCTTTTTTCCGATGACGATATCGTCAATTTCATTAAACCAGCACCTGAGCCAGTTATCCTTTGAATACTGGACAATATTGAGAAACGGGGGTGAAGTAACGGTAAGCTGGACGGAATTGTCCTGGATTTCCGGTGTCGCTGCCGCATCCCCGGTAAGAAAAACTCCGGCATCACCGGCCTTCCTGAGCTTCTCACGCTCATTAACCGAGAGGTTGCGGGTAAGTGTCCGGGTCTTTTTCGCAATGATCTCGTGGGTGTCGCGGTACGGCGGTACCTGCTGCCGCTTGATGTTGATCTTTTTCTGGGATTCCGGTGATACTGCCTGGTTTGGAGGAAGCGTGTAGACCGAGAAGAAACCACTTGAATGGCCGGTGAGCCGGTTCGTTGCCACCATCCTGATCCAGGCATTGACTTCGTCTTCATCACCCGGCCCCTGGTTTTGTGAGAGGAATTTTCGGAGTGCAAGGATCTCCTTTCCCGTGGCCGGATGGTAAAACATTGAAAGGTCAAGTTCTGGTTCCTGCCCATCGTCACGGGGTACCTGTGAAAGGCGTTCCCTGACTGTCCCCAGGGACGGGATAAAAAACCGGGGTCTGGTCAACAGGGCAGATAGCGGGTTGATGTCGTTCTGCACGACCCGGCGGCCTAGAAGCCCGGCTTCGATGGCGGTCGTTCCCCGCCCCCCGAAAGGGTCATAGACCAGGTCACCCTTCTCTGAAAATCGTTCAATAAAAAAACCTGCCAGTTGTGGCTTGAAACAGGCACGGTATGATATCTCATGAATGGATGAGGCCTTTCTCTGTGCTGACGTCCAGAGCTCCGTCGAATACCGCCGGATGGTCCCTTCACCTACCTGGACAGTATCAGAGAAGACTTCACCCGGGAGGCAGTCAGGTATCACATTGGATGTTCCGGAAGTCCCCGTCATTCCGGAGATCCATTCACCCCCGGTAATCGTTGCCTGGCAGGGACCTGCATCCACAAATTTTTCCCGACGTGCCATCTCTATTGTGTATTCGTCGGCCCGTCCGAAATATTCTCTGTTCTGGTTAAACCGCCTGGAAAGGATCATCCATTAATCCTGCCGGACCGTAAAAATAAGAATGCATGAAGTGCTCAGGAAGAGTGTCCACCTCCTCATCGGGCTCAGCATCGCGGTTGCCATACCGCTGGTTGACAAGCAACTGGTCCTCATGGCATTTGTTCTCGCCATTTTTATTGGGTTCATTCTTTCAGATGCGATATCAAAAGGTTATCGTCTTCCCCTGATATCCCGCGTGGTGCTGCTGCTCGAGAGAAAGGACGTGATGCCCGGAAAAGGAACACTGTATTTTGCGATCGGTGTCTTTTTCATCCTGGTATTTTTCCCCCTGCAGGTCGCTATCCCTGCAATAATATGCCTCGCCGTTCTTGATGGTGTGGCCACCCTCGTCGGGATCCACGTTGGGCACCATAAGATATGGAAATCCAAATCCCTGGAGGGGACACTTGCCGGGATGGGGACCACGGTTGTCGCACTCCTCGTGCTTACTCCGCTTTCTGTCCCGCTGGCTTTTGCTGCTGCGATAACCGCAGGAGTCGTCGAGCTCCTATCACCGGTTGATGATAACCTGACAATTCCGCTGAGTGTCTGTATTATTCTGACCCTGTTACTTCTCTAAAATTGCGATTATCGGATGCAAACCGGTGAGATGTAACAGAATTCCGTGTCATGGCCGGAATAATCATGTGTTTAAAAAAGATCAGGGACAAGGGTTTTCTTTTTCCCTGTAGCCTTTGAGAAGAAGCGTTGCGAGGTGCTGCACCGGTTTATTTGTGTGCCCGGCGATATGGAACTCGCAGAACGGGCAGCACGTGACAACCATATCGGCTCCGGTCTTCTCAATTTCAATTCCCCTGCGTTCACCAAGGGCAGCCGCTTCGTCCGGGAACCCCGCCCTGACACCGCCTCCGGACCCGCAACAGATGGATGGCATCTCATTAATGTCCGCAATCTTCCGAAGGATGGACCGAGGCTGCTCCGTTATACCCTGTCCCCGTGCAAGATGACAGGGATCGTGGTACGTGACGGTAATCCCCAGGTGTGCCGGCGAACCGATCCCGGTCTCAGTGAGGAGTTCAGAGAAGTCCATGACGTTAAACGGAGTTTCATAGTCATGCTTCAGCGTTGAGCCGCACCCGGCACACATGGTCACAACCGTGTCGACCCCGAGTGCCGTGAATGCAGCGATATTTCTGGCCTTAAGCGTACCGACATATTCTGTCTGGCCGGTCCTGATGAGCGGGGAACCACAACAGATCTGGTCATGTGGAATGACGACCCTGACCCCGTTTCTCCTGAGTACATCGATCGCATCGAGAGCAGTCCGGGGAAGACGCAGGTTGTACATGCACCCGACGAAGAACCCGACCGTCTTTTTAACCGGGCCATGGGGTTCCATGACCTCCGCAGTCAACTCGAGGAATGATGGTTCTGTCTGCGTGACACTACGGCCTGTTTCCCTGATAAGTGCTGCGACCTCGGCATGGCGTGGGAGTGTATGGCCCTTGTAATGCGCCAGCTCCCTGAGTTTTTCAATCGCTTTTCCCGGTATCTGTATCTCTTTCGGGCAGACTTTCCAGCACGCCTGGCAGCTTGTGCACCGGAAGAGGCCGGCCTGGACCGCCTCAGCAGCCCTGTCTTTTGTGTCCCGCGGGTCAAGGGAAAGACGCATTTCCTGCCTCATCGCAGTCGGCCCCACAAAATCTGAAACTGAAAGGGCAGGGCATATCGAAACGCAGGCCATGCAGCCGATACAGCTCCGGAGTGGCTTCAAGTTCGCGACCACATCTCTTGCAGGCATCGTCGCGGTTTGAGTTGTTTCGGGGCAGATTATCGGCAATGATTTGATATAGGGCAGGAGATCGACCGTAAGGTCTTTGATCACGGGGATATTTAGTGGTTCAATGGTACTACCGTCACGGGCCTCTTCCATGCAGGCGAGCACCGGTTCCCCGTTCACCCTGACCGCACAACTGCCGCACTGCCCTGTCCCGCAGCAGTAACGGTAGGTAAGGGTCGGGTCGCAGTCATCATGGATTGCGTGAAGTGCATGGAGCACCCTCGCACCATCATGGACATGGACGGAATAACTCTCAAAATGCGGTGAAGGATCGCATTTCGGGTCGAACCGTAACACGCGGAGTGTAATCTTATTCATCTGCTCACCTGCTCAATTCCCCGGCAACTCCGTGACAGGTAGGTATGTCCGAAGGGGGACGTCTCTGGCGTCCAGGTCTGCTTAATATCTTTCCTGACATGGGCACCACGGGACTCCGGGCGGAGGAGTGCTGACTCTACGATCAGCGAGGCCGTTGTGAGCATGTTCTTAACGGTTGAGCATTCCACCAGGTTTTCAGCCGCCCGGGCATGGAGTGGCAGTGACTGGAGGTGCTGGATCACCGAGCGGGTCTGTTCCAGTGCCGAAAGGGTCCGGAAGATCCCGGCGCCCTCCCACATGGATAGTTTCAGTTTTTTGGAGACTCCTGCAGGGTCTGATACCCCGGTGAAATACCCGTCCAGCATCTTTCTTTCTGTCTCCACCTGGGCCGTGTCATGCCCCTTCGTATGTGCCTGAGTTTTCCCTGCAGATTCTCCCGCCCGTTTTCCAAATACCTGTGTTTCTGCGAGGGCATTTCCCCCAAGTCGGTTGGCCCCGTGAACGCCACCGGCCACTTCCCCGCATGCAAAAAGCCCCTGTACGGTAGTGGAGCAATCAGGTCGGATGCGAAGTCCGCCCATGATATGGTGAGCGGTGGGGGCCACCTCCATCGGCTCCAGGCGGATATCGACACCGAATTTCAGGAACTGCTCGAGCATGACCGGGAGTCGGCTTTCGACCTGTGAAGCAGGGAGGTGGGTCACATCGAGATAGACCCCCCCGTGTTTTGTGCCCCTTCCTTCCAGTATTTCTGTGGCAATCGAACGGGAGACCACGTCACGGGTAGACAATTCCATCCGTTCCGGGTCATACCGGGTCATGAACCGCTCACCCAGCTTATTTTTAAGCAGGCCACCTTCTCCACGGACCGCTTCGGTGACCAGCCTGCCCCGTGCGTCGTAAGGGTACACTGCGCCAGTCGGGTGGAACTGGACCTGTTCCATATCGATCACCTCGGCACCGGCCCGGTAACCCAGCGCGTACCCGTCCCCGGTACCGCTCGAGGAGTTTGTCGATATATCAAAGACACGGGTCCCTCCACCGGTCGCGATCACGGTGCTATCCGAACGGAACAGGATGACCTCCCCATTGCGGTCAATTCCCATGGCCCCGGCGATCTGTTCCCCGGTAAAGAGGAGTGATATAATGGAAACCTCCTGGTAGGTCTCAACCTTCGTGTCAGCCAGTCGCTCGGTGAGGGTGGTCATCATCTCGTGGCCGGTCCGGTCCCCCGCATAGCAGGTCCTTGGGAACCGCTGGCCCCCGAATGGTCGCTGGGCGACACATGACAGGTCATCCACGTCGAAAACAGCACCCCACCGGATAAGATCGGCCATCCTGTCAGGTGCCTCGTCGACCAGTACCCTGGCCAGGTCAGGATCGTTTAAATATGCGCCACCGCGGAGGGTATCCTCATAATGGCCCAGGCAGGAGTCCTTTTCAGCGAGAACAGCATTAAATCCTCCTTCTGCCATCGGTGTGCAACCTCCCTTGCCCACGATGGTCTTTGAGACGAGCACGGTCTCACCGTACTGGCTGGCCTCAATCGCAGCTCGTACACCAGCTCCGCCGCTCCCGATTACGAGGACATGGCAATCGACAAGTTCATCTGACCGCATCTTATTATTATCTGCATCCTATAATTACATAAATAGCTTGGAATTGTAAGAGTGGCCAAAATGAGGTTTTTAATGAAATTTGGCGGCACTTCTGTTGCGGATGCCGCAAGCATTTCCCGTGTCACTGATATCATTATGCAGTATCATGGACGCGGGGACGAGATAGCGGTCGTCATATCCGCCCAGCGCGGGGTAACAGACCAGCTGATCGCAATGGCCGCAGAGGTCGTGAACAGTCCCGGGAACAGTATGGTCGGACCGTTCATCGAGTCCCTCCGGGTACGGCATATGAATGCCCTGGAAGGTTCAGCCAGGGACTTTGTAGCGGAAGTGGCACCCCTCATTGAAGACCGGCTGAAAAAACTCGAGAATATCCTGTCAGCTATCCACAACTTACGGGAGCTCACCCCGAGGTCGAAGGACTATATCATCACCTTTGGCGAACGCCTCAATGCACTTGTGGTGTGTGCAGCGTTCCGGCAGCAGGGGATCGCATCGACGGTCCTTGACGGTTGCGAGGCAGGGATCCTCACTACTGCCCGGCACGGCGAAGCGATGGCACTCCCGGAAGGTGAGGAGAAGATAAAACGTTCGATTGTTCCGCTCCTCCCGAGGGAGGTGCCGGTGATCATGGGGTTTATGGGGTGTACTGGGAAAGGTGTCCTGACCACGCTGGGCCGGAGCGGTTCTGACTATTCAGCCGCGATTATCGGTGCCGGGATTGACGCGGACGAGATATGGATTTGGACTGACGTGGATGGGATCATGACCTCAGATCCGCGGGTGATCAGTGATGCCCGTGTCCTCGACTCGGTGTCCTACCTCGAAGTCATGGAACTGTCTTTTTTTGGGGCCAAGGTGATGCACCCACGATCGATTGAACCAGCGATGAAGAAGGATATCCTTGTCAGGGTGAAGAACACCTTCAACCCCGATCACCCCGGGACGTGCATCGTTCGGAATGTACGCAATGACAGCCGCGTCGTCAAAGCGATTACCTATATCGAAAAAGTTGCCGCTGTTAATATCAACGGTGCCCAGATGATCGGCAGGCCGGGCGTTGCCAAAGCCATATTCTCTGCCCTGTCTGAGAGTGAAGTGAACGTGATGATGATCTCGCAGGGGTCATCGGAAGCGAATATTTCACTGATCATTGACGAGTTACAGGCCCAGGCAGCATCAGAATCACTCGCAGCACTTGTCGATCATGGAATTGTCAGGGAGGTCACCCTCGATCCGGATGTCTGTGCCGTCGCCGTCATCGGATCCGGTATGGCTGGTGCGAAAGGGACTGGCGGGAGGATCTTTACGGCCCTTGGCCGGGCTGATATTAACGTGCGAATGATCTCGCAGGGGTCTTCAGAGGTGAATGTCTCTTTCGTTGTGAAGCAGGAGGACGGACCGCGTGCGGTGCGGGTACTGCATGACGAATTCAGGCTGTCAGAGGAATGCGATGACTGAGGACGCCTACCAGGCGGCCGGGGTTGATATCGACCTCGAAGCAGCAGCCGTGAAGTCGCTGATCAGACACCTCAGTTACCGCCGTACCGGGCAGAACCGGATGATGGGCAGTGTCGGGCATTATGCCGGCCTCATCGAATTTGGTGACAAGGTCCTCGCACTTACCGTGGACGGTGTGGGGACCAAGATGCTGGTCGCTGACTCCCTGCACAACTGGAGTACCGTTGGCATCGACTGTATCGCAATGAACGTGAACGACCTCTACGTGATGAACCTCGAACCAATCGCATTTGTCGATTACGTTGCCACCGACAAGCTTGATACCGGAAAAATGGCACAGATCGGTATTGGCCTGAATGAAGGGGCAAAACTGGCAAATATCGATATCGTGGGTGGCGAGACGGCAACGCTCCATGGTCTCGTGAACGGCCTGGACCTCGCCGGCACCTGTCTTGGGATCCAGGACAAGACTAACGTGGTGAATGGTGAAACGATACAACCCGGAGACCTGATTGTCGGTGTCCCATCCAGCGGGATCCACAGCAACGGTCTCACTCTCGCCAGGAAGGTCGCGGAAGAGCATGGCGGGTACGGGTCACGTCTGGGGAATGGCCATACACTGGGTCAGGAGCTCCTTACGCCAACCAGGATATACCATGAAAGCCTGGAGGTGAACCGGAAGGTGACGGTTCATGGGATGTGTCATATCACGGGTGGTGGGCTGCTTAATTTCACCCGCCTTTCCCGGAATGGATTTAGTTTCAGCGACCCGCTGCCCCCACAGGAGATATTCCGCTGGATACAGGAATGCGGGGAGATACAGGACGCGGTGATGTACCGCACATTCAACATGGGAATGGGCTTTGCGTATATCGTGGGTCCCGACCAGGCTGATGTAGTCATACAGGAGGTACCGGGTGCAAAGGTTGTGGGTGAGGTGACCAGGCAACCGGGGGTCCGGCTGCATGGCATACCGGTCACATGAGTCACCTGTACGGGAATGGAAGAGAAAGAGCAACACCACCTCCTTCCGCCGCACCCGGGTATATCAATATTTTTCTTTTCCTGCTGGTCAGAAACCCGTGGAAGATCTAAAAAAAGGAATGCCGCAACAGGTTATTCCCCTGTTTTTTCGGCATGGCCTTCCTCTTTTCTGTCATCATCATTTTCAGGATAGGGTAGTTTTTTCGTTTTTTCGGAAATAATCGCACTATTCCCCGAAGGGTCATCGATAATGAGCGTCACCAGTAACTCACCACTTTTCACAGCTGCGACAGACTCCAGGAATTTTCTGGCATTTTCCCGTTCTTTTTCATCACCGCATGTAATGATACCCTCGACAACTCCCACTACCCGGTCAAGGACACCTTCAACATTTGAGATAAATCCCTCGCAGGCCGGGCCCGGGTCGATCCTTACCCCCAGTTCCGGTATCATGATGGTCCCTTCCATGCTCCGGACGACCCGGGTATTTAAATCGTCAGGGACTTCTACGAAGAACTCGACTCGTCCCGGTGCCTGGGTGGTGAGCACCTGGGTATCGACGTACCGGTATCCGCACTTTTCACAAAGGGCACGGATTATGATGATATCCGAGAAATATGGAATATTATCTGTCTGGTATAGATATTCGATCTCTGTATTACATACCGGGCATGGACCGGGGACAACGGTTCGCAATTATCCAGCTCCGCCAATTTTATCGCGGGAGATCCTGACACCCTGCGGTGTTAACACGACGTACCGCTGGTCTCCAAGACCAATAATATCCCCGTTCACATCTTTTGTGACTTCTTTTAAGTCCTTGAGCACCCGCTCGTACATGACCTTGTCCATCTTCAGCCTGCTGATGTCCACGATCACGATATTACCGTTGTAGATCTCGTCCTTGATTTTCGGGCTGTCTTTGATATCAGAAATCGTGGCGATTTTCACAAGGAGTGCCGGGGGTTCGTCCATACCTTCATAGTCCTCAAGATTGAGTTCCATGTAGTCGCCTTCAACGACCGGTGTGGACTTCCCAAGAAAAGAATCGAATATTTTTCCCATAAAAAAATGGTATGTTGAATTTTATTTAATAGTATCTATTCAGAAAACCGGCGGATTTTCTTTTTGGTTTAATTGCCCCTGATTTATCCGGGAATGGGATGTTACCAGGACTGGACTGGATATACCCGCATCTGAATTAATATTCAAGGGCCCAGATCTCGTCCCCAACATGGTGGATGTTCCTGCACATCTTTCCGGTTGTTTTGCTTCGTAATTCTGCTGCATCAAAGAGGGGTATGCAGATTGCGATGGGCTTCCCGTGCCGCTCTTCGACTACCTGGGCAGGGGAACCTGCTTTTATATCGTCGGAAACGGAAACGATCCCGGGACGCATCACATCTGCACCATTCACCACATATGGGACGGCACCGGAATCAACCATAATCCGTCGTTGTGGGAAGGGTTGCTCAAGGAGCCCTCTCAGCGTGGGAAAAATTACCCCGTCGAGGTCCATCAGAAGTGGCTTCTTATCAACCATGTAGAGTCTGAGCGAAGTGCTTGTTTCGACAATCTCAAGCTGGTCACGATAAAACCGGGATCCTGCGTCACCAATCTCCGATGTCAAGCGTGAATAGATGACCAATACCTGGGACTTTCTCAGGGTGTGTCTTTTTTTCAGCTGGATCTTCGACATATTCGTTCCGATCTGATAGTATGTGACATACGTGAAAGAAAAGGTATCTCTTGCACCGATTGTCTTTTATAGTTCCACGAATCAACGAAATATCATATATACCCGGTAGATCCCAGAGTGACCGGTACTGTTGGATTTCGGGTGTTTCAGTTTATCGTGGGTCCGGAGGGAAAAGTGATCATGTACGGTATATTTAAGTATCCTCCTCACTCACATGTAGTACTCCAAAGCGATTTAAACAGGGTAGTTGTATGACAAAAAGGCCGTTGGATATTTTGGACCTAGTGCTGAATCGTCAGCCTGTTATCGTATCTCTCAAAGGGGGAAGGGAACTTCGAGGAATCCTTCAGGGGTATGACGTGCACATGAACCTTGTGCTGGAAAAAGCCACAGATGTGGAGAACGATGTATCAAAAAATGTCGGGACCCTCATCGTACGTGGAGACAATGTGATCTATATATCACCATCAGTTGAACAATAAGTGGAATAATTTTTAAGGTGAAATGCTATGTCAAAGGGAACTCCCTCAATGGGAAAGCGGAACAAGAAGACCCACATTGCATGCAGGCGCTGCGGCAGTATATCCTACCACTGTCGACATAAGACCTGTTCTGCGTGCGGTTTCGGGAAAAGCAGCAGAATGCGCAGTGTGAGATGGCTGGATAAGCGACCAAAAATCCCGACTCATTAGCGAGCTCCTGACATGTGCGGTATCGTTGGCATCGTCGATGCTGGCGGTGTTTCCCTCTCATTATACTATGCCTTGTACGCGCTCCAGCACCGTGGGCAGGAGAGCGCAGGCATTGCGACGTTCGATGACGAAGGCCGCCTTTACAAGCATAAGGCGGCAGGACTCGTCGCCGATGTGTTCAATACGACGATCCTTTCAACCCTGAAAGGAAATGTGGGTCTTGGCCATGTCCGGTACCCGACTACCGGGGCAAACCGGCCTGAAAATGTGCAGCCTTTCAATTTTCATTTCCAAAACCATGAAATCTCGATTGCACATAACGGGAACCTGGTAAATACTGACGAATTACGCGACTCCTATGAACAGCGCGGCCAGATCTTTTCTACGACTACTGACACCGAGATCATTGCAAAGCTGATCACCGAAGAGATCAGGGGGTCCGGAGGCGTGGAGGACGCGGTGCTCCATTGCATGCGGACACTCCGGGGGTCCTACTCGGTTATTCTCATGGTGGACGGGGTCCTGTACGGGTTCCGTGACCCGCTCGGTATCAAACCGCTCTGTGTTGGAAAACTGGAAGGTGGCTATATCTTTGCGTCTGAGAGTGTTGCTGTTGATGCACTCAACGGGACATTTATCCGGGACGTGAAACCCGGTGAACTGATCCGGATTGATGGACAGGGGATGAGGTGCAGTCAGATCGCCGTGGCCAGCCGGCATGCACATTGTATTTTTGAATATGTCTATTTTGCACGGGCCGACTCGGTCATCGATGGGGCACTGGTCTATGATGTGCGGAGGAACATCGGGGCAAAACTATTTGAGGAGGACCCGATCATCGCTGACAGCGTGTGTGCGGTCCCGGATTCAGGCACTTCCTACGCGATTGGGTATGCCCAGCGTTCCCATATACCGTTTGTTGAAAGTCTGATGAAAAATCGTTATATGGGCCGGACTTTTATTATGCCCTCCCAGAAACAACGGGAGAACGCGGTGAGGATCAAATTAAACCCGATAAAAGAGCACCTCACGGACAAATCGGTGGTCCTCGTTGATGACAGTATCGTGCGGGGGACCACCTCACGCCGTATTATCGAGATGATGCGTGACTCCGGGGCAAAAGAGCTCCATATCAGGATCGGTTCCCCTGCCATTCGTGCACCCTGTTATCTCGGTGTGGATATGCCTACCCGGGGTGAACTTATCGCGAGCAACAAGGTCGAAGAGGACGTGAGACATAGCATTATGGCAGACTCCCTCCACCATATCTCCATCGAGGCATTGGTCGCAGCAATCGGGGAGGAGCGGTGTAACCTCTGCACCGGGTGCCTGACAGGATGCTACCCGGTCCCGATCGATGGCGAACAATCGCATGAAACGGTTGTTGATTTTGTTGAAGGCACCTACCAGTCGAGGCTTGAGTCGTTCGGGGAAGAGATCTCATAACCCTGGACAGCTCCCGTTCTTTTTTGGTAGAACCCCTTCATCATTCAGCCTTGAGATCAATGGCACACCGGTGCACAGGAAAAGGCGTATCAATCTTTCAATAACCCTGGTAATCAGTCCGTTGTTGGGAAAATACGATGTGGAAAGGCAATCATCACGTTTCATTGGAATGAGGTGAGGGGACATATATGGAACAGATCAAGGAAGCGTTTGACACGGTCGCACAGGAGTACGATGCCCAGCGGGTTCATATCATCCCCGATCTCCACCAGTATTATGGAGCCGCAGTCCAGGCAGCGATTGCAAATGACTCTCACCCTGCAATCCTGGATATCGGGGCTGGCACGGGCCTGATGAGTGCTCTGGTCCTCGAAAAATATCCCGGTGCCACCCTGACCCTGCTGGATATTTCAGAGAAGATGCTCGCCGTCGCACGTCACCGGTTCTCACATCTCAATACCGTAAGATATGTGGTATCAGATTACAGCCAGGCTCCGCTCGGCGGGCCATATGACCTGGTCTTTTCTGCCTTATCGATCCACCACCTCACGACGGTTGACAAACGCCAGCTGTTTCAGCGGATTTTTTCTGCCCTGAAATCCGGTGGTATGTTCATCAATGCTGACCAGGCAGACGGGGAGACCCCGCTATTCCGGCAGATGTACCGGGATTACTGGGATAATTTTGTCGCATCCGGTCCGCTCCCCGAAGAGGAGCGTCGCGAGATAATGAGGCGGAGGGACACCCTTGACCGGAACGAAACGCTCACAACACAGCTGCGGTGGCTGCAGGAGTGTGGTTTTCCCGATGTCGATGTGGTGTATAAAAACCGGACATTTGTTGTAACGGTGGCAAGGAAAGGATGACCCGGGCCGATGGATCGGTGGCATACGTGCAGAATCACGGGTATGGACCCACCACGTTCAACAACATGATCAGGGGACCGGATATCCCCTCCTGATGAATAAATTGCTTCCTCTGCTGTCCAATGCGGCTTTCGGGACTGTCTCAATGAGATAGTTATTCTATTGAGTTCTTATTCCAGGCCCTCCGAAAAAGGGTCATTTATCTCGTATCTGAACACCAGTCCAATGTCTGTTGCCCTGTAAAATCCGGCCATAATCCGGCCTCGTTATTGCAAAAATAAGCGGGGGTAACATCATTGCTCAACCATTCCATCCACCACTACCTTCCGGTGCCCGGATTTTTGGTTGCTACGGCCACCATTTCTTCCGGATCGTCTAAAAAGGCTAGAATTTTCCGTATTTAGAAAGGAGCCCGAATGGGTCTTATTTCATCTGAATCAGGACCTGCATTGTGGTTTGTTTATTGCATCCTGCCACTACCTGACCAAGGCAGAACCATTTACACTTCCTGTACAATGCCACCCTACCGGTCTGCATCATACTCTCATCATTCAAAAACTTTTTTTTTCAAAGAAATCAGACAAACGACAGATGGGACTTTTTCCCCTGAATACACCCACGGCATTCCAGGAGTGACGTCTGCGTGTCACCGATATGGGCGATGTAGTTCTTGGCATATCTGCCAGGTTGTGAAAATCTGCAAAAGAAACAGTAGCGAGGGATGGATTTGAACCATCGGTCTACGGGTTATGAGCCCGTCGGGATATCCTGACTACCCTACCTCGCTGCTCTGGAGGTTATTATATACCCTCTTTCAGCTATTATAGTTTACTCACGTTCTGGTATTACCGGGAGCCCAGATGGACGAGGGATTAATCATTCAGGCAGACAATACCGGAGCTATGGACGAGGAACTCAGGAAGATCCGGGAGAAAAAATTGGTTGAAATGCAACAGCGCATCAGGGTGCAATCTGAAGGAAAAGTCCTGCAGCTTGACCAGGGCAATTTTACTGAATTGTTACACGCGCACCCGGCACTGGTGGTGGATTTCTGGGCAGAATGGTGCGGTCCCTGCCGCATGGTTGGTCCGGTTGTAGAAGAACTGGCCCTTGAATTTGCCGGTCACGTGACATTTGCCAAGTGCAATACCGACGAGAACCAGGCAATTTCGGGCCAGTTCGCAATATCTGCGATCCCCACCCTCCTTTTTTTCCTGCGGGGGAAGTTAATTGACCGTGTTACCGGTGCGTACCCGAAAGATGCACTGAAAAAGCGGGTGGAAACAGCATTTGGGTACGCCGTGAAATGATCCGAAACAAAAAACCAGATGATCTGTCCCAGGTCATCACTCCTTATCCCGCCGGGACAACTGGAAGGCAGGCGTCCGTCAGGCGTCCCGCGCCACCCTTACGATATCTGACCACAAAGGCAAGATATCACCATCTAAATATGATAGTAACAAAGATGGTATAGAAAATACACCCCTGATTACGAGTTGATATCAGAGGAGGATTTACCGGATATGGAAGAAAAGGGTACAGACCAGAGCCAGACAATCGTCCTTGAGGATAATGATGATTATTATATTGAGCTCTCCGAGTACCTCGAGGTCCTGTCTAACAGCCAGCGTCTGAAAATTCTGAAGATGCTGGAGAAAGGCCCGAAAGAGGTCAGAAAAATTGCTGCCGAGATCGATACCAGTTATGAAAACACAAAAAAGCACCTGGACAAACTTCTCAGCACAGGGTTAATTAAAAAAGAGGCCGGGCTTGGTCAGGCGACTTCCAAAGGTGTCCACCCGGTCTGGAAATATTCGCTCATCCCGGGCGCAATGGAAGCGATTGTACGGAACCTTGGCCTGTTCTCCAATATCAGGATCAACCCGGCAGATACCGAGCTGCGGAACCGACTCGATGCAGTCAGGGGAAGAGTGGCAGAGGAGCTGCTTGCCCCGACACCATCGGTCGTGCTGCTTGGGGGCCCCGAAGATGGAAAGGTATTCCAGCTCTCCGGGACCGAAGTGCGGATCGGCCGGGTTGACTCCCGGAGGTCTGGCAGCTATGATTCCGACCGGGACGTCATCCTGTCAGCTGCATATACAGCGGTCAGCCGTGTCTCAAAACCGCATGGGAAGTTCATTGAAGAAAGTGGGCAGTGGTATATCGAAGATGCCGGGAGCACGGGTGGTACGATGGTGAATACCGTAGTTGTCGCACCCGAAAATCGTGTTCCCGTCCGTGACGGAGACCTGGTAGAACTGGCAAAGGGGCTGTACGGTGCAAAACTCCTTGTCATTATGCCGGGCAATTCCTGAAAAGACTAAAATTATTATCGGAAATTTCACAGAAAACATGAATCAACTGGCTCAAAAACAGCCCGGTCCAATCCGGGCTCTCGTGTATATCCTGCTCATCGGGGTGATGCTGGCGGTATCAGTTACATCTGCAGCATCGGCTTTCACAATTACCGTCGCAGCGGTGGGCCATGGGACAATAGACCCACCAGGATCAATTCCTGTTAATCCCGGTGATGATTCCCCCATGTTTTTAATTACCCCTGATTCCGGGTATCATAGTATCATGACCATTGACGGGACCGTCACCCCGGGATTAACATACAAATTTTCAAATGTCAAATCTGACCATAGTATCTCGGT
>CAIJED010000132.1 GCA_903819595.1 uncultured Methanomicrobiales archaeon
CGGTATCTTCGAGGACCAGGAGAAGAATCCACGCTGACCATGTCCACAATTCTTCTCATGAAAATGGACCAGGGGTACCGAAAGACCTCCAGCAAACCGGATGAAACTGCAGGGATCCTTTTCCTTCGTAATTCCCCTGTTCAGTAGCAGGAACAATTGGGGGGGGTAATTATCGGGGACGCTCAGCTTCCTTACAGATGATGACTTTTTTTCCCGAATATAGCGCGATCCGATCTTCTGTCTGATGAAGAAACACTTGCATTTCCTCTTTTAATGTCACAAGCCGCCCTTCAAGTGATTCCTTACTCCGATCTACGTCGGCAAGTTCACTCGTCTTTTCATGGTACCGGCGATCCAGAGATTCTTTCTCTTTCATGAAGTTACTTCCGTGTATCGTTCTGATGATCTCCTTGTACCGGTGATCGGTCCCTTCGATCCTCGCATACATTTCCTGCATTTTACCGGGCAATAATGATGGGTCAGAAAAATACTGGTGTTCCTCTCTATTTTTCAGCGAAATATCTCCGTGCGTCACCATCACGATGATTTCGGGAAGTACCTCGTTCAATTCCTGGCACAGCACGGGAATTGAAGGGATCTCACTTTTTGAGAGGAGGACCGCCAGTGTATGGGTTTTTTTCGCAAGGGCCACATTGTTGTTCTTCAGGGCGACTTTCTCTGCCCGCTTCAACACATGGACGATCATATTACCTAATGCAGTGAACTCACTACGTTCTCTCTCATGCTCCTCTTTCAGCCGGGTCTCTTCTGCATGCAGCTCATCAATTTGTTTTTCGCGGGGGTCAGTTTTTAACCGGCAGAGCTCTTCATCAATGACCTTAATTTCTCTCTGCAGGACCAGTGACCGGTTTGTAAGGAGAGGGTAGTGGTCCTCTACCTGGCGAAATTCTTCACATGCGTGGAGATACGAGTCATAGATCTGCCGGACCCGGGAAAGTTCCTCCCCTTTTCTACGCGCTTCTGCAATTGCCGGGTTCAGGGAGTTCATTTCCCGTCCGATCTGGTCAATGACCGCCCGGATTGCTTTCATCTCCTCCTGGAAAACCCCGATAAGGTACCGTCCGGGTCCCGCGGAACTTTTTAAGCAGCCTTTGAGGCACTCGGTGACAGCACCATAAAAATCATCCGGGCCTTCAGGGAACTGCCGGTTCAGAGCGGACATCATCGCCTTTTTATAGAGTGGCAGGGATTTTTCCACCACATTCCCCAGTTTTGGATGCACCGCCTCTTCGTGCTCAGCCGAACCCAGAAAACCGACAAGTTCTCTTAATTTATCAATATTCGGAAGAATATTCCCCCTGGCCAGGTCAACACGATCTTTATGGTTTTTCTCAACCTGGGAGTACTCCCCGGATATCCAGCCGGGGACCTCCCCTGACGCCAGCGTGAAGGGGAGTTCTTCCTCTTTCCGGAACATTTCCTTTAACTGCCGAAACATGGGTTACACTTGTTTAACCTGTGAGGAGACATTCTTTCTGATAGCACGCCCCTGGAGAGCCATTAATCGACCAGTAACCAGATCAGTCGTCACCGGCAATCCGGCACAGCCGTTCGACACCGTCGATCTCGCCGATTACAGTGGCGACCGCCCGGGGCACCAGCTCTTCCCATGGTTCTCCTACAAGCATCCTCCTCCGGATTTCAGTACCACTATGGGTAGCCCTCTCATACATTGCAGGAGAATTCACCGGGATACCTGCTTCCCGGAATAACCTGACGACGAGCGGATTACTGGAATAAATAATCTCAAACGGGGGAGCCAGAGACCTCACATGTGAGACCCACAATGCATTTCTCCTGATGTCCTCGATCGGGATCACATAAAACGGACAGCCAAGTCCTTTGAGGGCCGTAGTAATCATCAGGACCCGTTCACCCCCTGTAAACGGGTTCTCGATTTCATGGCTCATCTGGGCACTTCCAACCCCGATTACAATCTCATCAACTGTCTTGGCGATCTGGCTGAGTACCTTCTGATGACCGTTGTGATATGGCTGAAATCTCCCGATATAGAATGCCCTGCTCATTTTGAGACCACCATATTTGCAATCCTCGCTGCAAACGCACCAGCTGTAAACCCAGAATCAATATTAACAACCACGATGACCGAACAGGACTGTAACATGCTGGCGAGGGCGGCCCTTCCCTGGCCCATATATCCATAACCACTGCTTACCGGAACCCCGATAACAGGGCGGTCAACCAGCCCGGCGACGACTGCGGGAAGAGTACCCTCACGCCCGGCAGCAACAATGAATACGTGGGCTTCGAGGAGTGCTTTTAATGCAGGGAAAAGTCGGTGAATACCGGCGGCTCCGACATCGTAGGCAGTACAGACCCGGCAGCCCATCTCTTCGGCTATGATCTTTGCCTCTTCTGCGACGCTGATGTCTGATGTACCGGCGGTAATAATTCCCACAATACCACCGGTTGCTACAGGCTCGGGGGCACCGGGTGTTGACAGGACGATCATCTTTGCCACCTCATGATACGTGCACTTCAATCCCTTTTTCTCACTCCTGTCACGGATAATTTCATGCTGAACGGGCCCGACACGGGATATCAGGCACCGGCCAGCCATCTCCGCGTGATGGACCGCAATATCTGCCAGCTGATCCGGTTCTTTTCCTTCAGCCAGCACAACCTCAGGAATTCCACACCTGAGCTGCCTGCCAAGATCCAGACGCGCAAAATCCCCCACTGCGTCAATCCGTAAGCCTTCGATCTCTAAAACAGCCTCCTCGATCGATATCTGCCCGCTATTCAGCCTATCCAGGGCATCCCTGAGCATGTGATTCGGTTGCATGGTTTGATAATAAAGATATGGTCCGGCGTATAATTATACGTTCTATCATATGAGCTATCTTCTCTATATCGCAGTATTCGGGGCTGTTGCCGTGATATTTCTGTGGTTGCGTGATGCACGGATATATTATCGGACGGGTCTGCCGGGATACCGTAAGGCCGCACGTGATGGGGTACTGTACGGTGCACTCGCTACACTTGGGTTCTTTGTGGCGCTTCTTTATCCTTCCGCGGAGGTGATTGGCATCGGCATCGTGATGGCCGCGCTTTTCCTTCGGGACAGGGGCATACGGGAAAAAGTATGGACGGACGAACGTGCCATGGAGCGTTTCTTTGGCTCGGTACGATATGGAAAAAATACGATACGGACCGGAAAGGTGAGAAAAGAATGATACAGAAGCCAAGGGGGACGAGGGACTTCCTCCCTGATGAGATGGAACAACGTCGGGCCGTGGAAAAACGAATGCGTGATGTGGCACGGTGCTGGGGGTATCGCGAGGTATGCACACCTGAATTTGAAGAACTGGAACTGTTTACCGCGAGGTCGGGCGAGGGTATCATCGAAGAGATGTATGTATTCGAGGATAAGGGAGGCCGCATGATGGCTCTCCGGCCCGAAATCACTGCGGCGGTACAGAGGATGTACCTGAACGAGGCCCGGGTTACCCCGAAACCTTTACGGTGGTGTTACTTTGCGGATTGTTTCCGTTACGAACGCCCGCAAAAAGGTCGTTACCGACAGTTCTGGCAGTTTGGCGTCGAACTGATTGGCGCCGACACACCGGTTGCCGATGCAGAGGTCATCATGCTGGCGCGTGACCTCCTCCAATCTTCCGGAGTCTCGTTCTCGCTGCATATCGGCCATCTGAGTTTTATGAAAGCACTGCTTTCTGACATGGATGTAAAAGAACAGCGGATCCTCATGCGGTACCTCGATAAAAAAGACCATGAAGGCCTGAAGAGTCATCTTGGTCGCGCAGGAAGGGCAGAACTCGGTTCTTCCCTGTTGGCCCTGCTCGAATGCCGCACACTGGACGAAGTAATTGGAATTACCGGGAAAATTCCGGAATACGAACGGATCGAAGAGACACTTGGACTTCTTGACGATATGGATATCAGGTATTCACTAGACCCCGGCATTGCGAGGGGGCTTGATTATTATACCGGCATGGTTTTCGAGGCCTTTGCGGATAACCTCGGTGCAGAGAACCAGATCCTGGGAGGGGGCGCCTACCGGCTTGCCCATCTTTTTGGCGGGGACGAGGTCCCCTCTTCGGGGTTTGCGATCGGGTTCGACCGTGTAATGGTCTCACTGGGTGATTCCGAAGGAGAGACTGAACGTGTTGTCGGTATCGTCTATACCCCTGATACCAGGACATACGCGCTCAGGGCGGCCAGGGCATTCCGGGAAGCCGGGCTCCGGACTGAAACGGATATTATGGGGCGCAGCATCGGCGCCCAGATCGCCCACGCATCGAAGTCTGCACAATTCGTTGCAATTATCGGCAGGCGTGAACGTGAGTCAGGGACTGTCACATTAAAGAACCTGGACACTGGTGACCAGCGTGAACTTGACCTCTCAACGGCTGTCCGCGAGGTGGTAACGAGTGGTCCTCGCGGATGAGCTGGCCAAGGCACAGAGAAGTATCAGTGTCGCCGAATTCTTTGAGAAAAATAAGCACCTGCTCGGGTTTGACTCCCCGACCAGGGGAATTATCACCACGGTCAAGGAAGCAGTCGATAACGCCCTTGACGCCTGCGAAGAGGCTGAAGTACTTCCTGATATCTATGTGGGCATAAAACGGATATCCGGGGATGTATTCCGTATCATTGTGGAAGACAACGGCCCCGGCATTATTCCGGAACAAATTCCGTATGTTTTTGGGAAACTGCTCTATGGATCCCGCTTCCACCAGATTAAACAAAGCAGGGGCCAGCAGGGTATTGGTATCAGTGCGGCCGTGTTATATGCACAGCTGACCACCGGGACTC
This sequence comes from uncultured Methanomicrobiales archaeon, assembly GCA_903819595.1. Taxonomy (GTDB): domain Archaea; phylum Halobacteriota; class Methanomicrobia; order Methanomicrobiales; family Methanospirillaceae; genus CAIKOD01. The sequence goes on from CAIJED010000132.1 coordinate 4,819, forward strand.
CGACCCTTGTAATTTCCCGGACCAGCGCCGCGACGCCCGCCTGCCAGGTACTTCTGCAGATCAAAATTGAGACCAACGAACCGGATATTATCAGCTCAACTGAGATCGAATGGGACAGGACCCACGGGACGCGTGTCCAGATTGAGTTTAAAAGCAGTCTTGCGGCCAAAAAAAGACTTCTCGAATACCTGCGCTACACGGCCGTCGTGAACCCGCACGCCCGAATCCGCGTTGACCTGGACGATGAGCCGGAGACGTTCGAACGGGTCAGCGCGGAAATCATCGTCTGTCCAAAGGCGATCCAGCCACACCCACATGGTATCGAGATCGGGCAGCTCCAACGGATGCTTGCATCAAGTGATGACCCGGTTGAACAGTTCCTTATTTTGGGTTTTTCCCGCGTCGGAAAGAAAACTGCCATTGAAATGTGCCAGATTTCAGGAATATCGCCGGAAAAACCGGCAAAAGAAATAACCAAGGATGAACAGCGGCAATTAATCACTGCGATGCAGCAGGTGAATGTCCCGGCTCCACCTGCATCGCTCTGTCTCTCGCCGATCGGGGAAGACCTGATCATCAGGGGCCTTCAAAAAGAGTTCCCGATGGACTTTATCAGGGCCAGGACCCGCCCCAGCTCGGTGTTTTCAGGACACCCTTTCATGGTGGAGGCAGCCCTTGGATATGGTGGAAAACTTCCACCTGAAGGAAACGCACAGATTCTCAGGTTTGCAAACCGGGTACCACTCATGTACCAGCAGGGGGCCTGTGCGATCACCAGCTGCATCACTGAGATAAACTGGAAAAGTTACTCTATTTCCCAACAGGGCCTTCCGATCGGGCCATTACTCATCCTTGTCCATGTCGCCTCGACGAATGTTCCCTTCACGAGCGAGAGCAAAGACGCAATCGCATCAATTCCTGAAATCGAAAAGGAAGTAACCCTCGCCCTCCAGGAACTGGGACGCGACTTAAAACAGTTTCTTTCGCGAAGGGACAGGAACCGGCTCGCCGAAGACCGTGCACGGGCGGTATGTGCCATCATCCCCGAAATCGCCTCGAAAGTCAGCGAGATTGTCGAACTGCCGGTGCCTGATATCAGCCCCATTGAAGGGCGTATCATGAGAAAAATGGTCGTAAAGAGGGATTTGACAGACGGGTTGGTCACTATCGATCTGAACAATTATACTACATTCGACGGTATCGTATCAGTGTACGAGACTTCGCTGGATGATGCAGCAGGTGCCAAACCACCGGCTGATTTTGTCACATCTGTCGGTAATGAGTTTACCAAGGTATGGCAGATTCCGCTGACACCCGGTGCCAGTTGGAAAGTTACCTGGAAGGGCAGGGGTGGCGGCACCCTCGATATCAGGGGGATAGAGGCCGGAAAACTCGTGGTGGTGGACCTTAATGTCTAAATCAGACCTCAATAGAAAAGCCATTGAAAGCCTGCAAAAAATTGCACAAAACTGGTATGACCAGATGAAGGGCGGGGTCATTCCCTCCATTAACCTGCCCACCCGTACAAAACACAATATTGAATTCGATGACGAGAGTGAAGTCTGGAAATATGGCGAGAAAGAGAGCACACGCTCAGCAGCCTCAGCAAAAAGTGCGATGCATATCCTGAAGATGGCATGGGTCATCTGGTTTTTAAAAAAACAGATCGGTGAAAACCGTTCATCGACACTGAGAGAATTATATTACATCTCTGAAGGCTGGAAAAAAGCAAAGTTTGGCGCACAGGACGAGAGCAATTTCCTGATCGAAGACCTTGAAATACTCACCGATATGCAGCGGGAAGCTTTTCATCTGCGACCTGAAGAAGACGGGGCAACAATTTTCGGCCCGATTGAATTAAAAGAAGTGACACGGAGAGGAGAACGAAAGATCCATTGCAGGGACGACGTCGGAGAGGCGGGTTACCAGATACCGACCAATGTCGATACCATCGATTTCCTTGACCATGACGCCAGATTTGTAGTGGCGATCGAGACCGGCGGTATGTACGCCAGGCTCATCGAGAACGGGTTTGATGAGGATTACAAGGCGATTCTAGTCCACCTGAAAGGACAGCCAGCCCGTTCAACACGTCGTGTCCTGAACCGGATCAATGACCAGTTCAAGCTCCCGGTGGTCGTTTTCACTGATGGTGACCCGTGGTCATACCGGATTTATGCGAGTGTCGCCTATGGAGCAATTAAAAGCGCCCATATGTCGGAAATCCTTGCCACACCGCAGGCCAGGTTTATCGGTGTGCAGCCCAGCGATATCCGGGACTACAACCTCCCTTCAGACCACCTTAATGAACGTGATATTGCAGCGCTCCAGAGTGAACTTTCTGACCCGCGTTTTGCAACAGACTACTGGAAGGAGCAGATCAATTTGCAGCTGAAGATGGGAATGAAATCAGAACAGCAGGCTTTTGCCGCACGCGGGCTTGATTTTGTTACGAAGGAATATCTTCCAAAACGGCTGTCTGACATGGGAATTCTCTGACAGCAGAAAAAAATGATTTTGTCCGGACAATTTTTCTGATCCGGGGCACACCTTCATCACTGAACCCACAATACCCCCTGGACAATAGGATATGAGTGATAATCGCCCTTTTCACCGAAAAAGTAAACGTGGGATCTTCTACCACGCGAATCGGGTAGTGCGGTCCTGCTCCCGGGCCCCCATGATGAATATATTTCCTGACCTGGAGTGATCCCGGTAACATGAACACCCGGGGTACCAGGTTCCCGGGCAGGATGCACCCCACCGCAAATGTTCAGGCGGTTATACAAAGAACCGGAACGCAATCCATGCGATTAACAGCATGATTGCTGAATACTTGAGGCCTGCCATTGCGCTGCCTTCGCCCATCTGCCCGGCAACAAGCCCGGAGAAAATTCCCTGGATCATGGCTGCATGAGCAAACAACCTCTTGTAAAAGAAAAGATTGAGATTTTTAATAAACTGTGGACCTGATTGTCCCCCTGCCTGGGCAGCCGTTGACATCGTGGAGAGAAATGTCGTGACCAGTACAAAAATAACAAACAGGAACACCAGGAATGATACCAGGACAATAATGACATAGATCATCATGTTGTTGTTCCGTTCGGTTTTGAGTTTCACAAATTCATAGGTGTCATTCGCCGCGGCACGGAGCACTTCACTCGCATCGCCACCAGCCTTACTCGCCTTCGCGATCAGGTCAACACTCCTGTCAGCCAGAGGTGTGCGTAACCGCTGCCCAAAACGGTACATCGCCTGGACAAATGGCACATTCCATGACATTTCACTATCCATTTTACGGATATATGGTGTCAGCGTGCTGTATTCTCCGGCGGATACAAGGTGGACTGCATTCGGGAGTGTCATGCCGCTATCATTCATCCCTGCCAAATCACGGAAGAAATTCGGCAGGGCTTCCTCGAGATTTTTAATTCGTTTTGATTCCCGGATCTGGAGAAGGGAAAGGGGGCCGATGGCAATCAGGATTGAAATGACCGCAATATCATCAATAATTGTTGTCGTAAACAGCACTGACAAGCCGTACTGCCGGAGCATCGTTGCTGTACCGATGAGGAAGAACGCAAGGGATACCGGTATACATACGATGAGAATATTCACCGGTTGTTCTGTCAGCACTTTCAGGGGGTGCCTGAGGAACCGGCCAAACCCGGTCCTGTGAGCACGGTCATATTCGAGCCTCGCTTCAATTTCGCGTTCTGCATCGTCAGAATTCCGGGCTTTATTCCCTGTTATGTGTCCGGAACTCCTTTTTTTCCCACTAAAACCCGGGATTTTATCTATCAAGCCCATTTCAACCCTCCGGTGTCATGGCACTAATCATAATGACAAACATGACACTCCCCAGCGGGATCATCATGTAGATGATCACAAACAGAAAGATGGGGTTCGCGTTGTTCCCGATGACTGACATAATCGACTGGAGTATGATCAGGAACAGCGGGCCTGCGACCATTGCCGTCACGTAAGACTCTGCAATAAGACCCAGGGTTTCCAGGAAGAGTTTCTGTGTCTGCCGGTTTTCAATCGAATACTGCTCGGCTTTTGTCCGGAAATATACCGTCAGGTTACTCCCGCTCGAGATGCTGCCCATCGCCCCCTGGATAAATTCCTTCATCCTGATGCTGGGCGTAGAGACGGAGGTGATCCGAAGGGCATTAATGAGGTCTTTTCCGAACATGTCGATTTCACGGACAATATACCGGGCTTCAACAGAACTTTCACCATAAATCGCACTGTCTGCCAGCTGGCGGAAAATCTCGGCCGGCGGGATACCGGCTGTCGACATGGCCGTGATATAATTAATCGCATAGGGAAGGGTAGCATCGATGTTCCTACGCCGGTTCCCGGCAATAACGGATGGGTACAGGTTGTAGACCAGGTAGGTGATACCTCCAAAAACTAGGAGTGAAATAATAGTCACAACCACAGTCCCAAGGAAAAGGCTGTAATTTGCAATCGGGACTAGTGCGTCCGGGACAGCCCCACGGTACGTGATCAGCTTGGTCAACTGGAAAATATAGGTGACCGCCCCTATCCCTGCGGCTGCGACGAGACCAACGAGGATCGATGTGACAAATGCTGTTGCCAGATACACCTCGAAGGTAATTTGCATCCGGGAGGATAGCAGGTCTTTTCTTAATTCCGAATATTTTTCACGCCGTGCTTTTACCCTTGGCCCCAGGAGGTTGAAGCACAGGCGTTCGTAACTATTCATACAGTTCGGCCCTTACCTTCTGTATCACGGCTTCAGAATCCCGGAAATAAGAGACCAGGATGTTGGAAACGTCCCTGAAATGCCTGATTTTTTTGATACGCATCCATTCGAGGACTTCCTGCCTTCTCTTTAGCTCTTCCCTTATCCGCTCCTCATTCCATCCTCTTTCTTCCATAATTTCTTCTAATATGAAGGATTTACCGGAATAGGTAATTTCATCCGTCACCTGTCTCCATTTGAATACCTCGTTCGTGATTAACTCGTTTGTCCGTGGGTCAATATCGAGGATCTCGATAATCTGTTTATTTCTCCGTATTCTCTGGCCACCCACCCGGGCCTGGACCTGGACGCAGACGAGGTCCAGCGCTGAAAGCATATTTCTCGGTACATCCAGCGGCGGGTTTTCAATCCTGTGGACAACACTTGCAACAGAATCTGCATGAATTGTTGAATACGTCACGTGCCCGGTACTCATCGCCTGAAACAAGGTCTGGGCCTCCTTTCCACGCACTTCCCCGACCAGGATATATTCCGGCCGCTGACGGAGTGCGGCCCTCAACAATTCATACATGTCGATCTCCCCCTTGCCTTCAGAGTCGAACGATGCCCTGGTGATACTGGGGATCCAGTTTGGATGCGGAAGTTTTAGTTCACGGGTATCCTCAAGTGTGACGATCTTGGCAAGCGGGGGAATAAACAGTGCAAGCGCATTCAGCGCTGTGGTCTTCCCGGATGCAGTACCCCCGGCAAGGAGCAGGGATTTCCCGGTTTCAACTGCGAGCCACAGAAAGGCGATTGACAGGGGTGAGAAGGTATGCCATTCGATCAAGTCTGTGGGCGTGATCGGTTCTTCCCTGAATTTACGGACAGTGAATGTTGATCCGTGCGCCGTTACTTCCTGGCCCAGGGTCATCTGAATACGGGAACCGTCGGTCATGGTCGCATCAAGCATCGGCGCTGCAATCGAGATATATTTCCCGGATCTCTGGGCGAGTTTTGTCACAAATGAGTCCAGTTCCTCAGCATTGGTGAACACGAGGTTGGATTTCATTGACTCGTACCGGGCGTGATACACGAAAATTGCTGAATTGACCCCGTCACACGAGATATCTTCAATGTATTTGTCGTGCATGATGGGATCGATCAGGCCCTGGCCGAGGAATTCTTTCTCCATGTTGTAGAGAATTTTTGCCCTCTGGACGGGTGACAGGGTCAGACCATAATCTGCGATAATGTCATCTGTCACTTTTTTAAGGGTAATTTTTGCAAATTCAGGAACAATATCCCTTGAATTAACATCGAGCCGTTCAAAGATCCGTTCTTTTAATTCTAAGAACAAGTCCATCTCCGCTGTTGTGAGGACCGGTTCCAGCACCGTGTATGTATACTCATGTGTGGCGTTGTCATACACCACCCGGATATAGGCATAGGGCTCATTGACAGGATAAAACTCCAGCTCCTCAACTCCGGGCCTTGGCGCCAGGATAAGATCGATCAGCGGGCCATGAATTCGCGGGTTGTACTCCACGGTCTCATGCCCGATCAACTTGAACAGGTTAAATTTGTCAAGGAACCGGTTCTTACCAGCCGCTGCCGAATCCCCCTCTTCCTGGTCAATACGTATACTGGAAAGACCGCCCACCGGTAGTCCGGCCTGCCATATCTTTTCAATTTCCTCCGGTATGGTACCGTCTGCCATGGTAAAAGGTGAGATCCGGCGTGTCAGTCGCAAATCATCGATGGCAAATGTTGCACCTTTCGGGAGGATCAATCCACTAATTTCCTTTATCTGATCAACGCTGACAATTTGTTCATCCTGATCGGTATGTTCATCGGACCATATTGTTTTTGCAGATTTCATTGTCGTTGGAGGGGTATCCCGGGTGACGGGGCTGGCTGAATCGGGTGCTTTTACCCGTTTCCGGTCCGCGATTACCACCGGTGCCGTACCCGGCGGTCCTGTGTCAGATGAGGATTTCGCTGGCAGGGAATCTGAAAGTTGAGGCTTTGTTATAGTGGATGCGATTGGTACCTCTACTTTTTCGGTTTCCAGGGTTTTCCCGACTTCTCCAGGTTCTTCTACCACGTTGACCGGCACTTTTTCTGGTTCTGAGGTTGCATCGGCTTCTCCAGGTTCTTCTACCACGTTGACCGGCACTTTTTCTGGTTCTGAGGTTGCACCGACTTCTCCAGGTTCTTCTACCACGTTGACCGGCACTTTTTCTGGTTCTGAGGTTGCACCGACTTCTCCAGATTCTCCTACCACGGTGACCGGAACTTTTTCTGGTTCTGAGGTTGCACCAACTTCTCCACGTTCTTCTACCACGGTGACCGGCACTTTTTCTGGTTCTGAGGTTGCACCAACTTCTCCACGTTCTCCTACCAAG
>CAIJED010000133.1 GCA_903819595.1 uncultured Methanomicrobiales archaeon
ATGCGATCGAACTGAAAGCCAACCATAGTACGGTGAAGAATGTCACGATCGGCATTCACCGCCCGGGATACGAAGGTGACGCGGTTATCGAGGGGAACGGGCTCTCTGATATCACCATCGCGGACTGCATGATGCAGTCAACCGGGGGCTATGGTATCTATTTACAGGACTGCCAGGACCTGGCCGTGGAACGGAACTACATCATCGTGAACAACCAGAGCACCGATGTCAGCCCGAGAGCAATTGCCTCACTATATTCGCCGTCTGGTGCAGACTACACCGGTGTCCGGATTGAACATAACACCGTCACCGGGGGGACGATCGAGTCATCCGTTATCTGGTCTGACGAATCAGAATCCACCCCCACCATCCACGATATCCTTATCCAGAACAATTCGGTCACCAACAGTACCGGGCCAGGAATAGCAGTGGATGTTGAACCTGGTTCTTCAGGTGCCGGAAAATTCATCTATTACCTCTCAGATATTGCAGTCCTGGACAACAAGGTCTCTGATTCAGAAGATTCGGGGATTTATGTCCTGGGGGCTAAGAATAGCCTGATTTCCGGCAACGAGGTAACAGGTCTGAAGGACTATTCAGTCGGAATTGATCTTGAAAGATCCACTCGCATCAGCGTATTACATAATACAATTTCAGACTGTACCGGGGAAGCTGACATCGGGCTTTCACTCTATGAAATGACTGCATCCACGGTATCGGGGAACAAAATGGACCGGAACGTGTATAATTTTGAGTTCTATAATACCGTCAATGTAACCCCGATGATGAATATTGATGGGACAAACCTTGCTGACGGGAGGCCGGTTAGGTATTACGAGGGTATGGACCACTTTTCAGTTGATGGCAACGAGGCAAACGGTGCTGCCTATTATTTCGTCAATTGCCGGGACTTCACTGCTGCCAGGCTTGCACCCTCTCACGTGAGTGAAGGGATCACGTTCATAAACTGCCAGAATGGCAGCCTCACCCATTCGAACGTGGAGAATTGCGTGAAGGGAGTTTTTCTTTTAGCCTCATCTGATTGTTTTATTTTCACGAACCGGCTGCCTGACGACTATATTGGTATCGGGATCACCAGGTGTAACAATTCCATGGTCTGGCGAAACGATGTGTATCATCCAATCTACACCGGGATAACGATGTATGACTCTAACCACGGCCTTGTGGTCAGCAATAATAATATCATAGCTGATAATTTTGTGGATGATAATTATGGCATTACGGTCGCCGATTTCTCCTTTGCCAAAAACTACGATACTATCCTTGACGGAAATACGATCCTTGGCAACACCAGGGGGCTATGCATTTTAGGAACAAAAGGCCTGTCTGTTACGAACAATGTCATCGGAGATTCAACCGGGACAGGCATCCAGCTCTGGTATTCAAGAGATGCCAGGTTCAGCCAGAACCAGGTCCGGAATAACTCCGTCGGTGTGGAAATCAAATCCGACCCGTCCGGTAGCAGTGTGACCGGAAACAATACCTTCGTGGATAATTATTTCAATAATTTCAACCAGGTAATCATCACCACGCCAGAGGAATCAAAAGGAAACCTCCCTATGGATACAAAGAAAGGGTCACCCGCTATCGATGAGACAAAGGGGGATGTCGGCATGATCAGGGATGTCCCCACAAGTGAGGGTAATTACTGGAACATAACGAAGACTCCCGGGACGAACATTGTTGGCGGACCATTCCTTGGCGGCAATTACTGGGCCTCACCTGATGGTAACGGGTGGTCACAGGTCACTCCAGACAGGGGCGACGGGTTCTGTATTGCTCCTTTCGTCATTGATATGAACAATACAGACCACCTCCCGTTGCACACCTACACCCCGAAACCGACATTCCAGGCGGATTTCACGGTCTCTCCTGTGAACGGGACTTCACCATTGACGGTGAAATGTGCCGATAAATCTGTTGGAAATCCGACTACCCTTGTATACGATTTCGGGGACGGAACGAATGTGACCGGGCCAAATCCGACACATACCTACAGGTTCGCAGGCGTTTACACGATTACCCAGTCCATTATGAAATATAACACCACAACCAATTCCATCATGGGCAGCACAGCGACAAAACCGAATGTCATTACTGTGAACAGTGTACCCGTGGTTCCACTGGTTGCGAAATTTGCTGCATCACCTGTCACGGGGACTGCTCCCCTGAAGGTTTCCTTCACTGATCAGTCGACCGGATCCCCAACGTTCCTGAATTATGATTTTGGTGACGGGATAAATGCAACCGGTAAGAACCTGGTACATATGTACCGTTTCCCGGGGGTTTACAATGTGACCCTGTCTATTTTCAGGTTTGACAGCAATGGCGGTTCGATGCTCAGTAATGCGTCTGTTCAAAAATACCTGATCATGGTCAACGGAGCGTAATTTTACACCTATTTTTCATTCTGGTGTTTTTACAAGCGGAACAAAATTAATTAGTGTCCTGTGGGCAATATAGCACATTAGTGATGTGATGATGTATTATCCACACCTTTTGTATTTCCGGACCACGTGTATTGCAATAATCCTATTGTTATGTATCGTAACAGGAGCTGCTGCGGCTTTTAACACCCCCATGTTCAGGGCAGATCCTCAGCATACCGGTGTGTATGACAACGGGGGGATAAACCCAGGCGGAATATTGGTATGGAAATTCACCACCAGCGGTGGTGTGGACTCAAGCCCGACAGTCACAAACGGAGTCGTCTATACCGGTTCCAATGATAAAAATGTCTACGCGTTCAATGCAGCGACCGGTGCAAAAATCTGGAACTACACCACAGAAGGGCCGGTATTTTCCAGCCCGGCTGTTGCGAATGGTATCGTCTATATCGGTTCCGGGGAGGGCAATATCCAGACTCAAGTATACAAGGGTACCGTTTACGCACTCGGTGCAGTAACAGGGACGGAGATTTGGCATTATTCAACAGGGGGTTTGGTAAGTTCCAGTCCGGTTGTTATGGACGGTGTTGTCTACATCGGTTCAGCGGATGATAATGTCTACGCACTCAACGCAACAACGGGGACAGAGATTTGGCATTATAAGACAGGGGAAATGTTTTCGAGCCCGGCGGTCGCGAATGGCGTTGTCTACATCGGTTCGCAGGACGGTAATATCTACGCACTCAACGCAACATCAGGGGATGAGAACTGGCGTTTCTCAACAGGGTACTGGGTAACATCGAGTCCTTCGGTCGCGAACGGCATCGTCTACGTTGGTTCCTACGATCACAATGTCTACGCACTCAACGCAGTAACAGGGACGGAAATCTGGCGTTACGCAACAGGGTCTCCTGTGGAGTCCAGCCCGGCGATTGCGAACGGCATCGTCTACATTGGTTCCAATGATCACAATCTCTATGCACTCAACGCAGTAACAGGATCGGAAATCTGGCATTATTCAACAGGGTCTTTGGTAAGTTCCAGTCCGGCGATTGCAAATGGTGTCGTCTACGTTGGTTCCTTCGATAACAATGTCTACGCACTCAACGCAGTAACAGGGACGGAAATCTGGCATTATTCAACAGGGTCTTTGGTAAGTTCCAGTCCGGCGATTGCGAACGGCATCGTCTACATCGGATCGAATGATAAAAACGTCTATGCAATCGGGTCCTCCCCCGGTAACACCGGGTCTATCTCATTCAGTTCTACCCCCAGTGGAGCACAGATTTACCTTGGCGGGAATAACTCAGGCCACACTACAACATATACCCTGGCAGGGATCACAGCCGGACAGCATGCGGTGATGTTGAAACTGGCAGGATACCAGGACTACAACCAGAACGTAACCGTGATCGCCGGACAAACAGCAATCGTACATGCAGCATTATCCCCCGAAGGCTGGGTTCCCATTACCGCTCCTTGTGTTATCTCCAGCCCGGGGCACTACCGGCTTACGAACGATCTCTTTAATTCAAGCATAGAAACGGCCATCCTGATAACATCACCTGATGTTATTCTGGATGGTAACGGGCATTCCCTGACCGGGGGAGTTCTTGAAAATACATTTGGTGTCTTAGTCGCAAACGAAGGGAGATCTCCTGTTAATATCTCTATCTATAATCTCATGACAAATAAGTGGGGACGAGGAATTCATATACAGAATAGTTCGTATGTGAAGATATTCAACTGCACATCCACAGAAAATTTTCAGGGTCTCTCCATTATAGGTGTCCGGGACTGCGCTATTGAACAGTGTAACCTCTCCCAGAATATTCTCGATCCGCATTTATTCGAGGCATGGGGGTTGAATATTATTAATTCTGAAAGGATAGAGGTAAAAGGGAATGATATTCATTCGAACAAACCGTTTGATACACCATATTCATCTTCCGGAATAGTTTGTACTAACTCTCAGGTAGTCATATCTGGCAATCATATCTGGGACCAGGACGGTGCAGGGATCCTGTTAGGTCGCTCAGACCAGGGAAAGGTTACCATTCGTGATAACCTGATTGACAATTTTGTAGGCACTGGAATTTCTGTAGATACAAACATAGACGGAGTGCCTGTTCTCATTGTAAACAATACTATCAATGCCCCGGATGGCACAATTGGTATACTAACTTCAGGAACAGATTCAGTGAATATCACTTCAAATACGATATCAAGTAAATACCGTGGTATTACCATTATAAATTCGGCAAATGATATCCTCTCCCACAACACGATCACGGGATCATTAACCGGATTCGCATTGATGGGAAATGGAAACATTCCTTATTACTATCACTCTATCGATGAGACAAATACGGTAGATGGTAAACCAATCAGGTATTTCAAAGATATAAATGGGCTATTTATTGATAACTCAGTTGACGCAGCAACCATCATCGCAATTAATTGTACCGATGGAATAATTACCGGTCAATCACTTTCTAAAAATAACGATGGCATCCTTTTCGTGGGATGCAGGAATATGACGGTAAGTAATTCTGTGCTCAATAATAATTTTTACGGGATTGAAACATACAACACAGAAACATGCGTTTTCAGGGACGTCGTAACGTCTGATAATGATTTTATTGGTTTTGCTTCAAATGACAATTCGAATATCCGTCTTGTAAATTACACCTCAAACAATAATGTCGCCTTTGGTCTTATCCTTCAAAATTCTGAAGGATTCCTGGTCCGAAATAGTGTTTTAAATAACAATGGAGAGGGTATTCCTGATGGAGCAGGGATTTCTGCTTCCAATTCCCGGGGCTCTATCACAAATGTCACCGCATCAGAGAACAAGCTTTTCGGTATCCTGGCGATGTCCGACTCTGTTATCTCGATTAACGACTCCCGTATCACAAATAACCACGGAAATGGTCTTCAGTCGGAAAACTCCGAGTGCAACGTGAATAACAGCGAGATCGCAGGTAGTGAAAATTCAGGAGTTACGGTCTATAATGAAGGTGCTTCTGTTCAAATGAGCGGATGTACCATCCGGGACAGTGATCATGCCGGGATCTGGTTCTCCGATGCTTCTGGAGGTACCATAAGTATCATCTCGAATACTCTATTCAATAACACGCTCAATGCGTTGATTGAAGGAGACAATGATCCAATTACCTGGAACACCTCAAAGACCGCCGGCACGAACATCGTTAACGGCCCCTTCCTTGGTGGCAACTACTGGGCTAGTCCTGATGGCACCGGGTGGTCACAGGTTACTCCCGACCGTGGTGACGGGTTCTGCAATGCTCCTTTTGTCATTGACGCAAACAACACCGACTACCTCCCGCTCCACCTGTTTCAGGGAGAGATACCCATTACAGCTCCTTGCGTGATCTCCAGCCCGGGGCACTACCGGCTCACAAATAGTCTTTTCAATTCCACGGCAGAGACTGCTATCTGGATACAATCATCTGACGTGGTCCTCAACGGTGACGGCCATACCCTCAACGGTGTATCGGCAGATAACACAACAGGGGTCCTCAGTCGAAAAGATGGCGAGAGCTCGGGAACTATTACCATCTCAAATATTACGGTGATGAACCTCTCAGTCAGCGCATTTGAGGACGGGATCCAGTATAACAATGTTAATGCGGGGATCGTCAGTGGGAATACCTTTGCCGGCAACGCTCGCGGGATCGAATTTCTCAAAACATCAGGTACCCTCGTCACCGGGAACAACGCAAGCGGGCAGGTGATGATTGGTCCGATGAACGGGGTTGGGATCATTATCGCAATGAGCAACCATAACACCTTCACCCACAATACCCTGAACCGAAATGGGATCGGCGGTGAGTCCGAATTCGGCGGCCAGGGCATCAATGTTGGCGATAATTCCTCCGGCAATGTGTTCAGTGACAACATCATTCACGAAAACCAGGTATGCGGTATACTGTGTGAGGGTTCCTGCAATGAGAATGTCATCGCCAACAACAGCGTCCGGAATAATGGTAATGGAATTGTCTTATTCGATCAATGCAGAAACAACGAGATACTCAATAACCATGTCGAAGGAAATCCGAGTGGCATCTTCATCCTCGGGTCATCCGGGAATCGATTGAGATCGAATACCCTGGCAGGGAACACGTATAACTTCCTCGTTTCTGGGAATGGAAGAGAGGACTACCTGCAGGATGTCGACACCTCGAATACCGTGGATGGAAAGGTCATTCTCTATCTCACCAATGTGACCGGGAGGGATATTGGGCCAGCAGATAATCCGGGAACCGTATACGCCATTGATTGCCAGGATCTCCGGGTCCGGGACCTTACGCTGACAAAAAATGGGGTGGGCGGCTTCTTCTGGTCAGGCGATCACATCACGCTCGAGAACGTTACCTGTAGCCAGAATAGCCTGGGTTTAAGTTTCCCTGAAGGCAGCAAATCACTCCTGCTCACCGGGGTGCATGGGAATGAGAATGATGAAGCCGGCATTTTTATGACCGGTGCCGAGAATGTGGTGATACAGGGTAGCAGTGCCAGTTTCAACCAGAGAAGAGGTATATTTATCGACCAGAGCAATGACATCGTCATTACCAACACCAGTGCCAGTCATAATGCAGGCGAGGGTATAGGAAAGGGAATAGGCATCGAAATTGATTCCTGCCAGAATGTCTCCCTTGACCAGACCCGGACGTCGCTCAATAAGCACTTCGGTATAACATTCGATGGTATTGACGGAATGGTTATCCGTAACGGCGTGGCAGACGGAAACGAAGAAGTGGCTATCGTTGCACTGAACAGCCGGGAAACAGAGGTCAGTGGGATGGGAATATCAGGGAATGAAGGATCAGGATTTGGGATAAAGGGACTATCCGATAGCCAGATCTACAATAACTATCTCAACAATACCTTGAACCTGGATTTCGATGCTCCGGGAGCCGAAACCACTACCTGGAATATCACCAAAACCACCGGTACTAACATCGTCAACGGGCCCTATCTTGGTGGTAATTACTGGGCAAAACCAGACGGCACCGGTTGGTCGCAGGTCACGCCTGACCGTGGTGATGGGTTCTGCAATGCACCTTTCGTCATTGACGCAAACAACACCGATTACCTCCCGCTTCATACCTACACAAAACCATCATTTTATGCAGACTTTTCCGTGTCCCCAACGAGCGGAACCGCTCCACTGACGGTTACATGTACCGATAAATCCATCGGTAACCCGACCTGGTTAGTCTACGATTTCGGGGATGGGACGAATGTGACGGGGCCAAATCCTTCCCACACCTACAGGTTCCCAGGCGTTTACACGATTACCCTGTCTATTATGAAATATAATACCACGACATATTCCGTCATGAGCAGCACCGCAACAAAACCGAATGCCATTACGGTGAACAGTGTACCCGTAGTCCCCCTTGTTGCGAAATTTGCTGCATCGCCCGTCACTGGGGCTGCTCCCCTGAAGGTTTCCTTTACTGATCAGTCGACCGGATCCCCAACGTTCCTGAATTATGATTTTGGTGACGGGATAAATGCAACGGGTCCAAATACGGTACATACTTACCGATTCCCGGGGGTCTACAACGTAACCCAGTCCATTTTCAGGTTTGACAGCAATAGCGGTTCGATGTTGAGCAATACATCGGTTCAAATGGATCTTATCGTCGTCACGGGAATATAACCCATACGTATCTTTTTTACAAAGCAAACAATGAGTTTGGTATTTTCCGTCTATAATTGATTTATCTTCCACCATTGATAGGATAGGAAATAGAAAATGCTAGGTGGAAGCTATCAGGACGGTTACATTCTGACCGGCCCTTCCCGGTATGAAAGTTCACAAAAACTGAACAATTCCGATATCGTTCATTTTGACACGGTCAGCCAGGTGCAAACATCCGGGCCCGGCATCTACGAGGAGAGCACGATGCTCCACTCTTGCGGGGCTGCGGCCTCGGGGGTGACGTGTGGGGTTGATTCAATCGATGCTGAGGGAGCGAACTTTACCGCGGTGCCGTATTGTGAGACGGTTGTTGTAAACTCTCTGTTTATGTCAGATGACCTCGTATATCGCTCGGTTGGTTCTATTTCCCAGGCAGATGTGGAGATGCCAGATTCATTTGCTTTTACGGAAATTGGATCGGGGTCGGGTACCGGATCCTTCAGCTTTGGTTCGAGGAGTCTGGCAGGGATTGGGAATAACAGTGAACTCGGTTATGTGAACTCGATGGGCAAAGACCTTATGGCCAGCGGCCGGTTCAACATCGGTGAGGACGTGCGGTGGACGTCATTTGCGAAGACGTTTGATGTCCGGGGATAGAGAATTAATCAGACTATCCTTTTTGCAGCGATGATATGATTTTGGGATATTACTCGGTGTTACAACTACGGCAAACGTCGCACTCGTGACAGCAGAAGCCAGAACCCGGATGAAAAGAAGCATGTTTTTCATAGTGTTGGCTGTCGCAATGAATGGCTCCGCCATCAGGGGGTGAATAGATGATTAGGAATTCACCCCGCATGTTTATCTGTAAGAATCTGACAGGATCATGATATGGATACGGGAAGGCTCACATGGCCTGTTCAGGGGAGTGACGATTTCCTCCGCATTGTCGTGTATATCACTCTTGCAACAGCGCTAATTTTCTTCCTTGATATCATCACGCCTCTCGGTGTGATGGCTTGGATTTTATACCTCATTCCTCTGTTCTTAACAGTATACCTCAGTTGGAAATATGCACCCCTTTTGATGACTGGCGTTTTTAACATCCTGATGGCGATTAGTCTTTTTCTTTCGCCGCGTGACATGTCGATAGAATACGCTCTTCTTGATCGGGTTTTCTTCGCATTGATCCTCATCATCGCATCATTTTTCATCAAGGATTACGTGTCGAACGTAGAGGGTCTTGCACTGAACGAAGAGCGGTACCGAAATCTCATCGAATGCTTGCCGGAAGGGGTCATAGTATACCAGCAGGGGGCTATCGTGTAGGTAAATCCTGCAGGAATGTGTTTACTCACTGCTGATCGTAAAGAAGACCTTATCGGTCGCAATATTGTCGAAATGATCGATCAAGGACACCAGGCAATATTTAAAGAGCGG
>CAIJED010000134.1 GCA_903819595.1 uncultured Methanomicrobiales archaeon
AGTCATCAGTTATATATATTCGCTGTTTTAGAAAAATAAAAAATTCAGTTATTTGGGGAGGTACTGCTGTAACGATTGTGAAACAGTTTCAGGAACCCCGAGATTCCCAAGTATCGGCATCAGAAGTTGCCCAGCAAGAGATTTTCCCTGGGGACTTCCAATAAACTGCTGAATCATTGCCATTCCTTCCGGGGATGTAATAAATTTCATTATTTGTTCCTTCCCTTCGGGAGAGTTGAGTCCGCCACTTATAATTCCGCCTAGTCCTGGGATGTTTACCATACCATATTACCTCAGGCAGATAATGGATCTCATGAATGATATAGATATCCCTCAAAATTTGGGATAGAGGAACTCATCATGAAATTGTGGGCAGTTCACCAGACTTCGGGGAGCGTTTCTCGTGTAACCAGAAAATCATAGAGAGCTGTTTTCATGTGGGCTCATAATAAGCCTGAACAAACCTATCCTTTTATCGTGTCTGAAAATATTTACAAACTATACAGGATGTGAAGAACTTGAGTTTTATGTCAGAATTTATGGAATTTCTGCAGGAGTATAAGATCATCGGTCTCGCGATTGCCTTCATAATAGGTGTCGCTGCATCAGCCCTTGTCAAATCTTTTGTAGATAACCTGATTATGCCTATTATCGGTGTATTAATTCCCGGGGGGGAATGGAAAACAGCAGTAGCCCATATTGGTCCCTTCGCAATCGGCTGGGGCCCGTTCCTTTCAGATCTGATTTACTTTATCATTGTCGCACTGGTCGTCTTCGTTGTCGCCAAGAAAGTGCTGAAAATGGATAAAGTCACCAAGATATAACGTTAGGAATTAGGTAGCATAAGGCCGATGGATATCATTTGCACGATACTTCGACGGTATATGGTACCGGGCAGAAGGTGCCTCATTTGTGAGGTATTGGATGAAACTAAAAGAACGGTAAATGGAGAATGTATCAGGATACGTAAGAGGTGAAGAAAAATGAAGAAAGGTTTTGCAGACAATCTCGAAGAAGCAACAAGAAAGAACACGGATTTCCGCAGGGTACTGTATACGGGAAAATTCAGTCAGTTGGTATTGATGTGCCTCCAACCGAAGGAGGATATCGGTGAGGAAACACATGACGACGTTGACCAGTTCTTCCGCTTCGAAGAGGGGGAGGGGGTTGTTGTGATCGATGCCACACGGCATGTCGTGAAAGACGGCAGTGGTGTAATAGTACCATCCGGCGCGAAACACAACGTAATCAACACTTCAGCCACCAAAAATCTAAAATTGTACACGATATACTCCCCGCCAGAGCACATGGACAAAGTTGCGCGGAAGACGAAGCAGGAAGCCGTTGCCCGGCCAGAGGAATACGACGGGAAGCCAACAGAAAAATAACTTGCAGCGAATCTTACATCATTCTTTTTTGCTGGCACCTGATAACACGGTTAATACTCCGGGAAAAGACCCGGCAACATAATCCTTCGGGGGATCTCCCTTGCCTATTGTATGAAGATCGCGGTCCGACAGGTTCATCGCGGAAGTGCCCCTGCCAGTTGAACGTTCAGACCGGGCGGGAGGCGAACGGGACGAGGTCTGATGTGATCCGGAAGAAGCGGATGTCGTTGTTCCGGTTCCATGCAAGGATCTTCCTGATGCAGGCGAGGTTGCCGGCAAAGGTTGCGAGGAGTCGCTCGTCAGAAAAGGAGGCAGGCCGGAATATCTTGTTGGCGCTGCACCCGATGCTCCGGTTGATGCAGGCATACCGGATACGCATGGTCGTTCTCGTTAAGAAAAAAATGAGCCGGTCTTTGTTAAGAATTTTTGATCCCTCACGGGTTTAAGAGATAGATAGTGGCGTTCACCGCGGTTGCAATGCTCACCCAGAGGATGTAAGGGATGAGGAAAAAGGCAGCACCCTTCCGGATCCGGTAAAAGATGATGATGGTAACGAGGATCATCCACCAGAGGATGATGATATCGAGCAGGCCGAGAAGGGGAGACTGCAGGCCGAAGAAGAGGAAGGACCAGATGATATTCAGGGCAAACTGAACGCCGAATATGCCCAGTGCGAACCGTACTCCGGGCTTCTCCGTACCCAGTTCCCAGACCAGGTACAGGGCAATCCCCATCAGGATGAAGAGGGTCGTCCACATGGGCCCAAAGAGCCAGTTCGGAGGCTGGAACGAGGGTTTTACCAGCTGGGCAAACCAGGACCCCGATCCGGTGACGGTCAAAAAAGATCCGAGGCTTCCGAGCACAAGACAGAAAAGTATAGCGGCAACCAGTTTCGGCACCGACCGGACTTTCAGAGAGGATACAATATCCATACCCAGTTGTTCTTTCTTTCCGTTAATAATCCTGATGATTGAACACCCTGACGGCGGAAGAGTGCAGGGGTATTCCCCCACCGCCATGGCGCCCCGGTTGCGATAATGTTGCATTACCCGTACCGGGAATTCAGGTAATACAGAGGAATCGCACGCGCCCACGCCCCCATTGGGGTCAGGGATGGTGCAGGAGGGTACATATAACAGTCAGAGCTGGAGGTTAGGGGATAAGCTAATACTTTACCCAAATTTTTTTTGCTCTGGAGAAACCCTTAAAAATGAGAAAATGTAAGAATGTGTGAAGGTTACTGAAAATCATTTGTTGGCAATTTCCACTCTCATAATAGATGATTTTCTTGCATTGAGATCGCCACTGAACGTTCTTTCCAGGACAGAGAATCTGTTTTCAGCATGTTGCCGTTTTCCCGACTTTTCATTATCGAACTGGGGAAAAGCCGATAGAAAAATAACTTGTAGCGAATCTCACATCATTCTTTCTCACTGGCACCTGATAACACGGTTAACACTCCGGGAAAATACCCGGCAACATAATTCTCCGGGGGATCTCCCTTGCCTATTGTATGAAGATCGCGGCCCGACAGGTTCATCGTGTGTCCTGAAAAGAACGTCTGCAAATGTATATCCGGGTTTTATGATACGAACCTATACTGATTTTTTGGAACCTCGATTTCGAACCGTGCCCCTTCCCCCGGTTCGCCATTCTCCGTGATCGTGATGCCGGTAATATCGAGAATCTCCCGGGAGATGGCCAGACCAAAACCGGTGTTCTTCCCGAATCCCAGATCAAAGATCCTCTCTTTCTCATCCACGACTACACCCTCACCGTCATCTTCGCAGACAATAATCCGATTGCCATCGCACTCCTCAAGAGAGAATCGGATAGTAGTAATTTCTCCCCCGTGCCGCACAGCATTATCGACAAGGTTAAAAATCACCTTGCCAATAAGGGGGTCGGCGAACACTTCCGTGGTCGCGGGAAGATCGTTTTTGAGGACGACTTGATCAAGTGCGACATCTCCGATTGCTGTATCCACGAGATTCCGGATATCCTGCCATACCGGGGAATGCACGCCGATCTGCTCGTATTCTTTGGTGAACTGGATCATATTCGTGATCTGGTTGCTTGCATTCATGATGCGGGAGAAATAGGTCTCATACGAGGGATCGGGAATTTTCTGGTGGAGTAAGGTAGTAAAACCGTTCAATACCATCAGCTGGTTTTTGATATCATGGCGGGTGATGCCTGAAAGAAGATTGAGCTTTTTGTTGGCCTGCCGTAGTGCTTCTAAATCCCTCTTACGCTCGGTGATGTCGCGGATAATGGAGAGGTCAACATCCTTTCCCTTGTAACGGAACGCACGGAGACTCACTTCGATCGGGATGATTGTCCCGTCTTTCCGCCGGTTCGCCGATTCAAAGGTAGCATGTCCGTCTCTGACCAGCTTTTGTCTTAACTCAGGCATGTTTTTTTTCGCAATCTCCACCGGTACAATATCCCGGGGAGACATTTCCAGAAGCTCTTCTTTTGAGTACCCCAGCATCTGGACGGCGGTATCGTTCACAAGACGGTATCTGCCGGGGCCATCCCTCGCTCGTTCAACAAGGTATACCGCATCGTTCGCGTTATCAAAGACCTCCCGGAACAGCAGCTCACTCTCATGGAGCGATTTTTCGGTTTTCCTGAGTTCGGTGATGTCACGGGCAACACCACGGAATCCCTGCAATCTGGTGTCGGCACTCAAAACCTTTGCTGGCCTGATCTCAAGTATTATCTCCCTCCCGTCCCGGCTGAGGGCGGGTACTTCAAAAGGTTGATAGGATCCTTTCGAAGTGATGTACACCGACAGTTCCTGCATAACAGAAGACCGATCCTGTTCTGGGATCAGATCGGTTATCCGCTTTCCGACCAGTTCTTCCGGCGTATATCCCAGAATCGTGGTACCCATGGGGCTGATATACCGGATTTTTCCCTGGAGATCGATCTCCCAGATTATGTCCGGGGATGTCTCGATCAGGGAGCGGAACTTCTCCCCGCTCTCCCGGAGTGTCTCTTCAGCTTCTTTCTGTTCGGTGATATCTTCTACCGAAGAAAGAATGTGTGGCCTGCCGCCCATCAGGATAACCCCGGCGGTAAAACGGCATATCCTGATCGCGCCGGTTTTTATCCGGCACTTCAGTTCCCTGCCATCAACCGTCCGCTGTTTCCTCAGGGCGGAGACAAAGCCTTCGTATTCGCTCGTATCGGCAAATATCCCCACATCTTCCGCCATTCTGCCGATCACTTCGTCGCGGGAATACCCGGTGTTCCTGAGGAAAGCGTCATTGACATCAATGAATTTCCCCTCTGTCGCTGATACGATCGTGAGCGAGACAGGGCTGCTCCGGAAGACTGTGACAAATTTATTCTCTGACTCCCGCAGGTGTTCTTCAGCCAGTTTGCGCTGGGTCACGTCCCGCATGGAAACCAGCATTGCAAAGGAGTCCCCGTACGGGATCTTTTTCCCGATGCACTCGACCCATACCTCCCGTTTCGTTTCCGTGACAAGTTTATAATTGACGAGATACGCGTCGGTACCCTGCACAACCTGACTGATATCCCGGAGCACGTCGGCCTGTGATTCCGGGGCGACAAATTCCATGACGTTCCTCTTACCGATCAGTGCCTCGTGATCCGAAGCATCAATGATTGCACCCGCTGCCCGGTTGACAAAGAGCAGGTTTCCTGAAAAATCGGTAATAAAGATGCCGTCAAGGGAGAACTCGACGAAAGCCCGGAATTTTTTCTCGCTCTCGAAGATACCCTGTTCCATCTTCTTCCGCGCAGAGATATCAACAACAACCGCCCGGAACCCGGCAAGGGCAGTGTTCCTGTTCACAGGAGTGGAATAAATGATGACCGGGAATGTGCTGCCGTCTTTTCGCAGTGCCGTATATTCCCCTGGTTCAAAGGATATGCCGTTAAGGGATTTCTGAACATTGTCCCTCATGTTCGCATGCTGGGACGGATCGATCAAGGAAAGGGCGGTTATTCCGCGTTCGAGATCCTGATCCGTGAATCCCAGGAGGGTGAAAGCCTGCCGGTTTGCATAGGTAATCCGGAGATCCAGATCGGTTTCGAAGATCATCTGAGGCAGGAGTTCGGCAAGATCCCGGTATTTTACTTCACTCTCCCGTAACATCTCCTCGTTCCGGGTCAGCAGATTGTAATTCTGCCGGAGCTCTTCTTCGGTTGCCGTGAGCTCTTCGTACGCAGCATTCAGATCCTCGTTTTTCTGGAGCAGTTCTTCCTCGACCCGTTTCAGTTTTGTCACTTCCGCGGTTACCGTCACAAGGGCAGATTTATTGTTGATGGTGATTGGCATCGTGGAGAACAGGACATGAATCCGTTTCCCGCCTTTTGCTGTCACCGCAAGGGGAACATTTTCAATTTTTCCCGTAAGAAGCCGATGCGAGATAAGTTTGAGTGTTTCAGTGAACGGGAGAAAGCCCATCTCTATCGGATCCTTTCCCAGAATTTCTGCCGGTGAATCCCCGCTGATGTCAAGGAATGCTTTGTTGACTTCCAGGAATTTATTATCAGGGATGCTGCTGATAGCAATGGGGTACGGGCTGTTCTCAAAAATGGATCGGAACTTCTCTTCGCTCTCCTTTTGTGCATCCTCTGCCCGCTTTCGTGTGGTTATATCACGCAGAATGCCGGATATCGCAATAACAGATCCTGAATCATTGATCACTGGTGCCCCGTTATCTTCCATCCAGTGAAGATTCCCGGCTTTGTCGCGTATCCGGATTGTCGTAATTGTTTGGGTTCTGGTTGAAACAGCATTTTTGTAATCCGTAATAATGTTCGGTATATCTTCTTCTGCAATGAATTCCGTGAAATTATGGAAGAGAACCTCATCCTGCGTATAACCATACCGGACTACCTGGGGGCTGATATGGGTAAGTGTTCCCTGGAGATCAACCATATAGATAACATCATCGGTGACTTCAGTCAGGAGGCGGTATTTCTCTTCACTCTTCCGCAGCGCATCTTCTGCCAGCCTGCGTTCGCTGTTGTCTATGAAGGTCTCAAGGAGACATTCGCGGCCATCCAGGTTTGTCCGGGTAACATATTTTATAATGGGTATTTTTTTACCATCGCCGGTAATGAGCATGCGTTCTGTATTATCGACGTTTTTATGAAGATCCGTAATCGGGCACTGGCCTGTTTCAGCAGGACATATGAATTTGTGACAGATATTGCCGATAATCTGCTCTTTTGGCAAGCCGATCATGGCAGCACCAGCAGGATTGATGTCCACAATCTGATGGGTCAGTGAATCGATAATCACGATTCCGGCTTTTACCGATGAGAAGATCTGGTCCAGGTAGTCTTTACTCCTGGCGAGGTTCTCTTGCGCAGTTTTCGATTTCGTGATGTCGCGAATTGACTCGATTGCACCAATTGTCACCCCCTCATAATTAATGAGGGGAGCTGCCCTCCCCCAGAGCACGCACGTTTTTCCCCTCGGTGTTGCATTGGTGGTTTCCGCGGTCAGGCCCCCTTTGTCTGCCCGGACAAATGAATATTTTTGTCTCACCTCATCCCGTGATGCAAAGACCAGATCGATCAGGATAGGGCGGCGCGTGCCATAAAAAGGGGTTGCGTATTCATAATCGCCTTTCCCCAGCATCTCTGCCCAAGACCGCCCGGTCATCTCTTCCATGGCACGATTCCACGCGATTAAAATACCGGACCTGTCAATGGCAAACGTGGCATCGGGAAGGAAATTGATGATATCAAGAAGCCGTTTCTCGGACTCCGTACGGAGGTGATCGGCCCGTCTCCGATTAACCGCCTGTCGGATCTTATGTGCCAGTTCCACAAACTGTGCCTGAACATCGCCACCTTTCTGGAGATAAAAATCGACGCCATTGTTGATCGCGTCGATTACAACTTCTTCGCGGCCCCGTCCGGTGAAGAGAATAAACGGGAGGTCGCCAAACCGCTCCCGAACCGCTTTTAAAAAGGCGATCCCATCCATCTCTGGCATCTGGAAGTCGGAGATGATGGCATCGCAGGACTGGATTGAGGAAGAATCCAGTGCTTCCTGTGCTGATGTTAAGGTTTCGACTTTAAACTCCCCGGACTTCTCAAGAAAGAGCTGTGCTATTTGAAGAAGACCCGGCTCGTCATCAACATAAAGTACCCTTATCCTATCAGCCATATGTTATTCATATTTTGGTGGCAACATATCCCTTTCGATATATCCTGATTCGCCCTGATCTTTTGATAGAAGAACATTTAATATCATCTCTTTTTTCTTGTCTGGCTACCGTTCGCTGAATACCCGAATATCTATATAGGAAGCATGGGAAATCCAGATATCATTAGGGAGAATTAACGATGGAAAATTTAAACGGTGGAAAATTCGAATTGTTAAGTGATAAGAATAGTGCGTTGGTGCTTGTTGACTACCAGCCTGCAATGTTTGCAGGTGTCGCCTCCGGGGACAAGGCACTCATCCGTGCTGCAGCCACCTGTGCTGCAAAGGCCGCCAGTATCCTTGATATCCCGGTTGTACTGACCACAATCGGACCACAGAGAAACGGGGAATTTATCTCAGATATTACAAGGATATTTCCAAAACAGGAAGTGTTCTCCCGGACGATACTCAGTTTCGATGCGTTTGAAGATGAACCGGTCTACAATGCCTTTAAGAAAACAGGACGCAGGAAAGTAGTAATATCGGGACTCTGGACGAGCATGTGCTTTGCTTATACGGCACTCCATGCATTGAAAGACGGATATGAGGTATACGGGCTGATAGATGCAGCAGGAGATTCAACCTGTGCAGCTCACAAATATGGGATCAAACGGATGCTCCAGGCCGGGGTGATCCCGATCACGGTTGAATCACTGGTATCGGAATGGATGCACGACTGGGCGAACCCAAAATCAGGTGAACTGGTAAAGGAAGTATATTCGAAATATGGTGCAATGATTGGGCTTGGCATGCAATAACGGGCCATCTGCCGGATCAGATTCCGGAGAGGACCGGTCTTCATCCTTGTATCTTTTTATTAAGACGTTGACCTGATTGTTAATGAGGGTCAATAATAAATTGCGATGAGCACCGCCATAATTGAGAGGAGTACATATAATACCCCGGGTATAAAGTGTGCCCAAAATCCAGGATGAATTTTGCCAGATTCATGCATCTCTGGTAATTCTTCATCCGAAAAAAACGATTTCGGGTACCTGTGCAGGAACGCCTCGTAAATCCTGAAATATCCGAATTCGAAAAACGAACCGAACCCGATCAGGACAATATTGACAATGCCAGCCACCGTCAAACTGAATGGAATAGAAAAAGAACCAAGAAGGGCAAATAAGACTGCAAATTGAATGAGTGGAATGATAAATAAAATAATCCATGCCGTGACCAGGCGCCTGATATTTTGAGAATTTCCCCTCCAGGCATTGTAGGTGTCCCAAGGCCTGTACATTTCATGGGAGCGACCTATCATCATACCAAAATAAATGGCGAAAAATAAGGTAAACAAATTTTGTGCGTCGGTAAGGGCCATATTTTACCTCATTTTTCCAATCATCCGGCTACCCGGTTCCCTGATATCTGGTTCAATCCATACAACCAGAATCGTATATCAATTACCGTTCAATGCTGCACATGGCTCCCGTCGCAGAAAGGTTTATTCCCTGATTTTCCGCACCGGCAGAGAGTGACCCGGTTCCTGACGGTGTATATTTTCCCATCGGATGACACAACAGGGATGCCGCCACGCACCCAGAGCGGCCCATGCTCACCACGTGCAGGATATTCGATAATAACGATGGACTTTTCCAGTTCCGGTTCAACCGTTTCTCCGGTCTTCCGGTCACGAATCACAAGCCGCCCGGACGGGCAGTTACACGCCTCCTCTATGGCAGTTTTCTTCGCATCCGGTATATCCGATTGTGCCGTGAGATTCCATATCCCACCTGCCCGCATACAGAATCGTGCATGGACACAGAGACCTTCGTAATCTGCCAGTTCCAGTTCAGGTCCTCTGATGATCTTCGGGTGACGAAGATATGACTCGTTTCCTGCAGTCTCGGTGCCTTCGAAGTGGACCTTTGCATGCGTTCCATCGCAGAATGGCTTGTTCTTGGAATGGCCGCACCGGCAAAGTGCATACTGCTCCTGGACAGGAAACTTCTTTGCCTCCCGCCAGTTCCGGCAGTAACCCTCCTCATCATTGCAAATCTCTTCCTGGATAAGTGGGACCCCGCCTGATACGATAAAGGGGCCGTCTTTGCTCACGGTGATCTTCATTGAATTCTCCCTTGCATCACCGGAATTTTCGTTTTTTCCTGTCATAACAAATCTTTTCCTTCCTCCGTTTTTAGAGTCATTTACTAAAAAAAAGCTGTGGTATTGATATAGATTCTCACATCAGGCCGATCTGCTGCATAAGGGAGATTTTGTCATAGAAGAGTTTCTCCTCGATGATCTCACCATTTTTCCAATGGGCGACCGTGCAAAAATCTACCTTGAACTTCTTGCCATTCGGCGGGATTACCTTGCCGTCCGGAGTGGTCATCGGGCCCTTGAAGGTCCCGGTGAAATCGGCAACCGAACACGTGTAATCCCCCTGACCGAAGAATATCTTGTAAGGTCGGTTTCCGACTTTGTTGTCCGGGAATATTTTAAAGAATGCTATTGCCTCTTCCTTGTGATTATGCCGGCTATGGGTCGGGTCTGCCTGCCCTGGCCAGAATACATCGACCTCGGCTGCGTGTCGTTTATTAAACGTTTCCCAGTCCTGTGAATTCCATGCGTCATCAAGCGTCTGCATAAGACGCATATTTTCCTCAACCGTTGACATGTTAGATTCTCCTGGTATACCTGGAACCGGAGCTGCTCATGGATCCCGTACACTGATCGGGAACTACACGTAGGACATTATAAAACATTGGTTATGGTCGTGGGCAGCTGGACATTTCTGCTACCAAAATCGCCCGCTTTCCGCACTTTTATGGCGAGCTGTTCCTATTTCACACAACCTCTTCGCCCCTGCGACCGACCCACCCCCATTTCCCCGCCCTACCAAACCTAAAGGGCGGGGCCACACCACCGGTGCCTCCTGTCCGCGACCGTTCAGCTTCGCGAAAGAATTTCGCCCCAGCGAAATCACGAGAGCGGAGGACTGGAGGACCATCGTTCATTGGACCCGATGATCCCAATATCAATTTGTTGCAATTGTTTCGGTGCCCAATCAGGGTGAAATGAAAAAAAGAGGAGCGTGTCACCCGTTGAAATTATGGTAGTCGTAGCAGTTATGGATAAACTCCTGCTTCCGGTGCTTACTCGCGTTCAACGGCGGTTTGAGGTATCCGATCTCCGGGGTCTGCAGGGCCGGGCAGAACGGGCAGAGGGCAGCATCGACATCGTTTGCCTTCTCCCGGACCGGGCAGTAGTACTCCCCGTCGATTAGCTCAACCTTATCTCCTCCGGGGAACGGCATCCCGACCGGGTGGCCGGGTAGTCCCTGCACAAACATGCGGAAACCTGCGAGCAGGAATTTTAAGAACCGCAGCCGGACCTGTTCCTCCTCTCGCGAAGAACACTGCATCGAGACCATCTTCCAGTAATCGCCGGCATCCGTTGCAAGGCGTTCCCTCATAGC
>CAIJED010000135.1 GCA_903819595.1 uncultured Methanomicrobiales archaeon
GTGGATGGCGAACGGATAGGATTCTATGTCTCGTATGAATACCTCGAAGCCTTTATCGATGACCTGCGGAAGCTCCGCGTGCTGCAGGGAAACAATGATCGGATCAGGCTGACAAATCAGAAGTTTGCCTTACCCGGGCAGTAAGGTTTAGATCCTGGTGCAGCTCCTTTACGTTGAGATATCATGCAGTTACCCATTTCCCTGTGGGAGAGGCCAGCTGCCCTGAAACTCCTTCTTTTATCCAGGTAGGAGAGCGTTTTACATACAACCCCGCCGATAGAGATTGTTACAGAATCTAATGGAAATTTTTTGTGGAGAGAAAGGTAAGTGGAAAAGATCATGAATTGGACAAAATATCAGGAAAATCTTTCCGTGACTTTTATGGAATGATATTTCCAGGTTTCCCGACTCTTGAAACTTATGACCTAATAAGGACCAATTCAAGCCCCATGGCAGAGAGCATGGTATCATCAGACTTCTGTTGTGATGTGGAAACCCGGTTTCGTCAGTTTGATTTCGTGAATACCACCAGGTGGTCGATCGGAGTGACTCCGGTGATCATCCTGAGTGATTCAGGGGTATCAAATGGTCGTTTCGCAGACACCATCGCCACCTTCTTCTTCCCTACTCCGGGCAACCATCGGAGCGCCTGAACCGGCAGCTTGTTGATTTCTACCGGTACAGGCAATGCCGTCAGGGACCTCATGCCGAAATCCACAACTACCGCATCGATGACCGTCCTGGGTACCAGCCTGACGGGTATCCCGATGAGGATTGGATATGACCCCATCTGTCGTCCAAAGGAGACCGACCCCTCGACCTCGATGATTATATCCCGGAATACCGTGCCGATGGGAAAGACACGTTCAAGCATGGGCCTGTCAAATTTTGTCCGTACAAACTCTTTAAAAGCCCTGAATTTCGCTTCATGGAGCCCTAGTGTGTGATGATCATACGCATAAGTCCCGGGAAAAGGCATCAACTGACGCAAATTTACCCGCCTGATCAGGTCCGGACCCTGAATTATCTCCTGGAGGAACTGCTGATTTAACTCATTCGTCTCCTTCGTCTCGCCAGGAAGACCGCTGATGAAGTTGAGACCAGGGAGAAGTTCAGGGATCCCTGCAGACCTTTTTGACCCGACAGAATTGATGATCCGGATTGCTTCTTTGACCTCATCAGGGTTTGCTTTTAAATTGTTTTTCAAAACGACATCAGGGTCGGCTGTTTCCATTCCCAGCGCTGCGACATCCCCGGGTGTATGGTATCGTGCGATCACCGAGAGTGCCTCACGACTCTCCTCAGGGTGACGGGCAATTGTCCCCGGGTTGATATTATCAATATGCAAGGTACGAAGCTCTGGCGCCATCGCCCAAATTCCCGAAAACAGGGCATAGAGTGCGCCGGGGTCAGGTGCAGGGAATTCGCCGCTGCCCGCCTGGTAAGTCAGAAGGTCGGGTTGCCGGCCAAGCCTGAAATGCCTCGCACCAGCCTTGTACAGGGATTCTACCTCATCGATGACCCCTTTCACCGCACGGTATACGGGTGGACCGTAGAATGGCTCTGTACAGAATGAACAACCTCCAGTTTCCTGGTGTGCACATCCCCTTGCGGTCTCGAGTTCACACATAAGATAAGGGAAGGAGGGGTGGTCCCGGATTATCGCGCTACCGAGAATGCTCCACCTGTCAGAAAGAGAATAGTCTACTTTTCCTTTTTGTCTGCTGCCATTAAGGTATGAGTGGAGTGCTTCAGGTGCAGACCCTGAAAGTAGGTGGTCAAACCCGGAAATTGCCTGGATTATCGCCTTCTCCCCTCCGCCCGGTGAGTAACCAAAACCAATCGGTCCACCAATAACTTTCTTTGGACCCCGGACCTGCAATCCGATTTGTTGTATCTCGGTGAGTGTGGCGGGTGACCCCCCCAGGTATTTTCCGGGGACGGTCACGCCTGCGATCATCACCATGATCGCCGCTTCGGAGATGGAAGGGAAGAGATAAGGATTCGCCCTCACCTGGTCAATGGTGCAGTATCTGACACGATACCCACTCTCTTTCAGGACACCGGCAACCGTCCGGATATACGGTGAGATATAGGGCGGAACACCGAGACACGCGGGTTCGTCCACGTACCCGTCGATGATCCACGCGTCAGCAGGCATACCCGATTCTGGCCAGTAGTTTTTTGGCCCACATCAGCTTGCCCCGTTTGACCACGTCGACAGACGGGTCATCACAGTCAAATCCAATGATCTGCACATGGGATGCCCCGAGTTCATCAGCGGCGAACACGGCCCTGTCGCCGTCAGAAAATCCGCCAAAATTGTACACATTCTGGATCGGCGTACTCTGGGTTGTCCCGACTACCGGCCCGATGAGCCGTGGGACCCAGTATTGGACAAGGTGCCGATTGTCCCCATGGGCATGGATAACGATGATCGTCCCCTTCCAGTTCATCTCCTGGTAATGCTCATCGGCACCGTCGAGATCTGAAAAAATCGCATCGGGCATGATCCCATGCTCTTGCAGGACAAGAGCTGCTGCATCTGCGGCGAGTACGGTCCCCTCAATCCGGTCAAGTTCATGGATGAGGTTTGGCCCGTTCCCGCAGACCGTCACCTTTTTTCCGGCGCAAATCGCTTTGAGCTGATCAATATCGTCCCGTATCAGGAGCTGCTGGAGCAGGACCGCCGTTTCTTCATCAGCTTCCCGGTCAAACGAGAAATATGCAAGAATTTCCTCGTATAATGGCTCCCATTCTTCAAATTTCATATTTTTCCCTCGTTTTCAAGTCCAACGATATCAGTAAACTTACGGAGGACAGGCTCGATGATCAGGGCGAGAAGATGGTCCTTGTTTTCAGCCCGTGAAAAAAAGGTGAGCGGAATGATCGCGGCGGCCATGTTCGGGTGGCCCCCGGCCTCACCGATATCACCGAATGCCTCGGATAGTACATTACCGATATGAAGCCGGATGTCGCGGTTTCTCACCGACATGATGATGGCTTCGTCGGTGATACCATACACGAGTGCAGTGTTGACTCCTTCCAGGTTGATCAGGAGGTCAGCGGCCTGGGGGAGAGTATCACGGTTCCGGACATACCCGACATTTGAGAACAGGTACCCGCTCCTGATTTTCCGGTTCCTTATTGCAGAGCCGAGAACATCCAGGGTTTCCTGAGACAGCGACGGGGACATGATCTTGTCCAGCAGATCGGCATCGGTCAGGGGGAGGAGGAATGCCGCGTAGTTCATGTCCTGCGGGGTAATATTCCGCTTGAAGTCCTTTGTGTCCGACCTGATACCATACAGGAGGCCTGTTGCCACAAGTTTATCTACCGGGATATCGAGTTCCTGGAGATATTGGGTGAGAATGCTCGCAGTCGCTCCGAGCCCGGGCCGGATATCAACAAAACCTGCTGTGGCCTCGCTATGCAATCCGTCCTTGTGGTGGTCGAGTATAATATCTACGTGTGTCCTTTTGGAGAGTGAGTTATTGATACCCGGACCGGCACAATCTACAAGGGCAAGGTAGTTGCATTCCTCCACCATCTGCGGGGTCATCCGCTCCATCCTTATCTCGAGCAGGTTGACCATGGTGCGGTTCTCCTGGTGACCGATGACACCCTCGTAAAAAATCCGGCAGTGTAATTTTTCAGGGTTTGCGTTGCGGGCAATTGCCATGAGTGCCATCGCACTGGATATGGCATCGGGATCCGGATTTTTATGGGTGATAATGCCCAGTGTGCCCTCCCACCCGGTAAGGATCGTATAGAGTCTCCCGGAGATCTTGTTGGCATGCTGTTTATTGATCTGAAACAGGATATTTTTGGCAATGAGTTCCGGGGGATAAAATACAAACCCGGCCCCCGCTGTTTCGAGGGCCACCATCCCCAGGGGATCAACGGCCCGGGCGACAATATGTGCGGCAGGGTAGCGTATCTTGATGGCATGCACTGCGCAAATGTTAGTCTCCTGGTCTCCGGTGAGGACAAACGCAATCTCGAACTCCGGTAACCCGAGCATGAGGCCCGGGTCGCGGAATTCCTTTTTAATCGCGTCGATATGCCGGTCCCGCAGTTCTTTTATGCGTTGCTCATCATGGTCAATGACCAGGAGCCCCCCACTATCCTTTAAGAGTTCCACGATGATGTTGTAAGCGGTAATTCCCGCCCCGAATACGGCGTATTTTATCCGCGGGGCAGACTGCTGCGAAACCTCTGGCATGTATAAAACAATGCAACGCATCAGGATATTAAGTTTGATACACAGGCGGACGTATTCTTCCGCGTCCAAATCCCCCTCCGGTTCTCTCACGCGGGAGATGTAATACGAAAGTTTTATTCCAGAGGATATACCATTATGTTAGGCCACTTCGCGGGCTTGTAGCTTAGTTCGGTAGAGCGACAGACTCTTAATCTGTAGGTCAAGGGTTCAAATCCCTTCAGGCCCGTTTGTTTTTATCTCTTTTCGTTACGTTGTTCCGGATTAAGGGAGTATTTTTCAACCCCGTCTTCACGCGAAAATTGTGTACCATCCTGATTCCCAGGTCCCACTGTTAAAAGAACAGGTGTCTACGGTAAAAGGCAGGAATTTTTATCATCGCGGTCGTATGCCGTATCCAATATTCCATGATCATCGCCTGATCTCCGCATCCGAATCCAGAAAGACCCCCGCAATTAATTTGCCAATTGGGCTGCACCGGATGCTAAATCCAAAGGTTTTTGTGATCAGATCTGGATTGGATCAATCAAAAAAAATAGGGCCCTGATGTCCTGGAAACATTTATAAAAAAATATTCCGGGCAGGAAGAGAAGACCCGCATCACTTACCTTGCAGTTTATTCTTCTCCAATATAGTCACGTAACTGCGTGATCATTTTCAACTGATCGGTGGCTTCTGACTTTTTGTCACTCTCGATACGGTCGATGATCACACTGATCGGTAGAGCGAGTTTGTAAATCTTCACCGGTCTACCCTTTGTTTCCGCCCGGTTTTCTCTGCTTTCGACCCATTTATGCTTTAGCATGTCGGTCATGGCAATACTCACTTCAGGCTGCCGGAGATCTGTACCTCGTTCAATATCCCGTGACGTAGCCTCCGGAGTGTTGGCAAGATAGACAAGGACTTTTGCTACGTTTCTCTTCGTTCCAATCCTGGTGAGAAGGTCAGCAAATTCTTCTTCCCTTTGTGTGAAATACAACACATTTTTTGATTTCATCAACATCACCCGTTGCGGTGTATAGTTATTCCATAATTATATATAAAAATATTATTATTATTGCAATTCTGACTATCGGTAAAAAAATCCGATATTCCTCAAATATATGGAGAAAAAAAGCGTGATTGATTAATTTGCAAGGAGACCCAGGTTTGTCAGGTCGGATACAATCTTCAGGACAGCCGCACGTGCATCCTCCGGTTGTTTTCCACCGGTAATAATCAGCTTTCCGGAGCCAAAGAGGAGCACCACCACTTTTGGTACTTCAAGCCGGTAGACGAGTCCCGGAAACTGCTCAGGTTCATACTCAATCCGATCAAGATTGAACCCGACCGCAATCTTGTTCAGATTTATTCCTGCACCGAGGTCTGCCGAGGTAACGATGTTCTGTATCTTGTAGGTGAGTTCTGTTGGTATATCGATATTCAGCTCACGCAGGAGGTTCCCGAGGATCTCGAGGCCGGAAGAGAGGCTTTCCACACTTTTTGCCCCGGTTAGTACAACTTTCCCGGACCCAAAGACAAGTGCGGCAATTTTCGGGTTCTGCATCCTGATGACGACACCGGGGAAACGTTTTTTGTTATACTCCGCGCCCGTTATGTGAGACGCAATCATCGGAAGGTCCAGATAATCTGTCACCTTCGCTGAGGCTACAATATTTTCAATTTTAAGCGATTCCTCTGGCCTGACCTTCATATTTATAAATACCACAAAACAGTATATAAACCGTTGGGTGATATCGTCCCGGTGAGGAATTAGGTGAGGGGCATTTCACCGGGGATTATACAGCGTACTTTTCAATATCATGCGATTTTTTTGGGTTTATAATAATCAGGATCCCCTCGCCTGGATATCGCAATGATAAACACAAATGTCCAATAAGCCACGAAAAATTATCGCTACCTTAACATGCAACAAAGAAGAAAATTACACAGATATCATATGGTAAATTGTTCTTTCCCATAATGATCTAACAAGAAGAATCCTGCTGACTCCTGGCGTTTCATGAAGTGACCTGCAATCCTACTATCAGTGAATAGAAATCCCTGTGTAATGGTTGAAAAATTTCAGGATCAGAATAATTCCAATAACAATCTATAGGAATGGATAATCAAACTAAACTTCGAACACATCTGGGGTGTCTATTGAAAATATGCAAAACGGTATGGTATTTAAGGTTATGATTAGGGGACCAAAATGACAAATAAATGTTGCCCCTCGCAACATGCCGGGTTGCAGAACAGAAATCTACCCGTGCCATCTCCTGATGGTGTCCCTGAAATATCAGTAGTAATACCCGCGCTTAATGAAGAGTTAACCATTGGACCGTGCATTTCAGGAATACAAGACCTTTTTAGGCAAAATCGGATAACAGGTGAGATTATTGTTTCAGATTCCTCCACGGACAAGACTACCAGCATCGCCACGGCCCTTGGTGCCACGGTAGTACATCCGGGAAAAAGGGGATACGGGTTTGCATATCTGGAAGGTTTCAGATACGCTAGGTCAGGCTTTATTGTGATGATTGATGCTGATGGTACCTATCATACATCAGAGATCATACAGATGGTCGACCTTTTAAAAAAAGGTGCAGACCTCGTCATCGGCTCCCGTTTCAAAGGTCATATCGAACCCGGTGCGATGGCTCCACTCCACCGGTATCTGGGGAATCCGTTGTTAACAGGGGTCCTGAATTTTGTATTCCATACACATTTCTCTGACGCACACAGTGGATTCCGTGCTATCCGGCGTGAAGCACTGGAAAAGCTCAGATTGAAGGCAGGTGGTATGGAATTCGCATCAGAAATGCTTGTAATGGCGTCAATCAATGGACTTACTATTGAAGAAATTCCAATCCGGTACTCCCCGAGAAAGGCACCATCCAATCTTCATAGTTTTGCCGACGGCTGGAGACACCTGCGTTTTATCCTGCTGATGAAGCCGGTACCATTCCTTGCGATCCCAGGACTGATTTTTTCATTGTTCGGGGTATTATTAATGACATTGTTCTATGTAAGCGGGAATATTGAGACCTCGCACCTCCACTCTTTTATCCTCGGGTCAATTTTACTCATCGGAGGTGTGCAGGTTGTTATTATGGGAATTAATACCGAAGTTTATTCGATCATTAACGGGTACCAGGAAAAAACAAAAATGATGACATTTTTTCTTAATTACCACAGCCTGGAAAAATTCTTATTAATTGGCGGAATCTTCATCCTTTCAGGAATACTCCTGGGTGGCACGATTATCCTGGAATGGATGCGGGAAAGTTTTGGGGAACTATCCCAGATCTCTAATAGTGTTATTTCTTTATCATTGATCCTGATTGGAATGCAGGTGATATCCTGTTCGATCTTCATCAGTATGATGCTCCTGAATAATGGTGATCATACCTAGAGGCACCGGATGAAAATTGCTTTTGTATATGATGCCGTATACCCTTACAGGGTTGGGGGGGTTGAAAAGAGGATTTATGAGTTGTCGAGACGTCTTGCTGCCCGGGGACACGAAATTCATATATACGGATTAAAAGAGTGGGACGGAGAAGCGTCGTTTATCAAAGATCATGTATGGTATCATGGGTCAGGGAAATCAATACCGTTCTACACCCATGGGCGAAGGTCCATACATGAAGCCTGCTATTTTGGATGGATCATTCTTGCCCCGCTGTTAAAAGAACATTTTGACGTGATTGATTGCCAGAATTTTCCATATTTTGCTTGCTTTTCTGTTGCGTTTGCGGCAAAAATAAGGGGCTGCAGATTTGTGATTACCTGGCATGAAGTATGGAAAGATTACTGGGCTGACTACCTGGGTATATCAGGATTACCCGGAATCGCACTCGAACGACTGACCTCATGGTTAACAGGATCAATGGTTGCAGTCTCAGAACTAACAAAAAAAGACCTCATCTCAATTAAGAAAAATGTTCATATCACCGTTCTCCCCAATGGGATTGATTTACCGCATATCGATACGATTCCACAGTCTGTGCTGAAAACTGAGATTATTTTTTCGGGGAGGCTGATAAAGGAGAAGCGGGTAGAACTCCTGATCAGGGCGCTGGTATTAATAAGGAATGAATTCCCCATGACCAGATGTGTCATTGCAGGAGACGGGCCGGAACGGGAATCTCTTCAGATAATGGCAAAACAATGCAATGTTGACGAGAATATGATATTTACCGGGTTCCTGAAAGATCATGATGACCTGATCGCCATCATGAAGGCATCAGGAGTCTATGCATCTCCTTCAATAAGGGAAGGCTTTGGTATGGCTGCACTGGAAGCGATGGCATGCGGACTTCCGGTTGTAAC
>CAIJED010000136.1 GCA_903819595.1 uncultured Methanomicrobiales archaeon
CCCATGGTCACGACTGCGACCGGGCTGTTGGCATCTCCTGAATGGAAGTCGCCCTTTGCGATTGGCCATCCACTTGCTGGTGATTTCTTTTCTGCCATTATTTCCACCCCACAAGATATGCCGGTACCACGATCAGGACCAGGGAAATGACCATACCGATTGCGAAACCTACGAGTCCGGAGTCCATGATACCTGATTCGGTCTTGTTGGTCCTGGCCAGGATCTGTGCTTTATAGCGGATTTGCTCCACCATTCTGTCTATTGCGACCATCCGGATGGGGCCTGTTGATTTACTTGCTTCTTCTGCCATCTATATCACCCCGCCAACATAAATCCGATGATGGCAAACGATACGATGAGGCCGATCATAAGCCCTTCGATTTTCCCGCCATAGACCCCGGCGGCAAACTTATCGCGGTACCCGATATCAGTTACCATCCGCTCAATGATCTTCATCCGGGCGTGGATAAGTGCTACCTCTCCTGAGAGTGGCTGTACCTCTCCTGTCGCCTCTTCCCCGCCTGCCGCTTCCTTGACCTCGACGATCATCGGTTCTCCAGCGAATGCGCCTGGATCACGTGCCTTGAGTTCGTTGATCTTGGCCTTAATAGCCCCGACGTCCTCAGACTCCATGATATTGACGACTTCGATCTGCTCCTGGAAGCGCTTGATAGCGGCATCGTTTAAGTTCTCGATGAAGGGAATTGCACCTTCTGCACCGACAACCCTGCCATCCTTGACACCGCCCTTGTGAAGTGCAACCATCGTCTGACCAGACAGGTGACCTTTCACTTCGGTACCGCAGCAAAGCATGAACCGGATGTTCGGATTCGATATGATATTTGCAATGACCTTCTCAAGACCGAGGTTTTCAGTCTTACAGGAACCGCAGAGTGCGGCACCGCCATCGCAGATACCCTGTTCATCAAGGTGAGACCCCATGGTCACGACTGCGACCGGGCTGTTGGCATCTCCTGAATGGAAGTCGCCCTTTGCGATTGGCCATCCGCTTGCTGGTGATTTCTTTTCTGCCATTTTTTTCACCTCAGCATAAGATTGAGAACCATTATCCCTGCGATGAACAGGCCTACCGCGAGTCCATACCAGATTGCGTTCATGCTACCGGCAATAACGAGAGATTTCTCTCTTCCAGGGAATGAAGCAAGGAAATTACCCTCCCCTGACAGCATATTCACAAGGTCGTCTGAGACGTTCTCAAGAATCGCTACTTTCTCCAGTATGGGAGAGAGTGATTCTCCTGCCGTTGTAACGATGCCGACCATCGGGTCTGCAACGAGTCCATATTCCGGAAGTACCTGGATATACATGTTAGTGCCCCTCCACCACTTCTGGAATCGGTTTTGCATCAAGCCATGAGGCTGCATCCCTCTTTGAGAGCTCGATATATTTCATGTAGGTGTAATACCACCCGACGAGCCCGATAATGAATGAGAGTATTGCTGCAGCCGGATTGATCAGTGCCGCCGACATTACTGCAGCGACGATCATGGAAAGGAACCCGCATTCCGCGGTAAGCATAAGCATGCGATCCTGTTTCCACCCGGGTCCGAGACAGGCATTAAATCCGTGCTGGATCGCAATGGCTCCGAGAAGGAATACCGTTGCAATGAGTGCCCCGCCAATGTAGAGTGAAAAACTGGTTGTCGCAGCATTCGGGGATCCCAGGAACATCGCCAGTAACTTGCCAATGACACTTGTTGGAGTGCTGGTCAGGGCAGAGAATGTGAACGAACCTGAAATCATTGCAGAGAACCCCATAAGGGTCAGTGCACCGACAACGGCCATTTCCGTCAGCGACTTGATCATGACCGGGATGTGCATCGACAGCACTTCGTTTGCGAGGTAACCAAGGATTGCACCGATAATTGCTGCGAGAATGATCGCAACGATTGGTGCTAAGACTCCAAATTTCGTCGCGAACAGGAATGCAATAACACCTGAGCCGAATGCGATCATCCCGGCAGATGGAACTCCGGTACCGATACCGTAACTTGCCAGGATCTTGATTGAGTGGCTACCCCAGACAAGGGCTGCAATTGCGGCAAGCCCGCCGAAGAATGCAAACATCTGGGTCCCGAGAAGTACGTTGAGGTATGAGAGATAAAGTCCGATCACTGCGAGTACGAGCCCGGCGATGAGGATCTTCTGATGGGGTATACCACCTTCGATAACTTCAATTTTTACCGACATTTTTTAACACCTCACACCATCACCAGCAGAATTGCTGCTACTCCACAGAGTGCGGATGCAACTGCTGATGCAACTAATGCACGCGGGAACCGCTTGAACTTCGGGTCATGCGGGCCTTCGATCGTTCCTGTGATGTTGTATGCTGCAAGCACTGCAATAACAAGGAACATACCGATTGCGAACATCCCGGCGAGCGAGACTGCAATTGGTGCCACCTGTGCTGCGGTTGCCTTCATGACTCCCGGCAGGGATGTCTGGTATACATTGAGCAGCATCAGGTAGATCAACGTGCCACCAGCACCACCAAGGATACCGCCAATGACTCCGCCGACGAATGAGACAAATGGTAATCCATGACCTTCTGTCCCCTGTGACTTGTATTCAGCCTGTGAGTCCCCGGTAATCGGGTCTTTCTTGACCTTTCCGGATGCAGCGGGAATACCCATTCCATAGATGTAGATGAAGTTCACGAAGAAACACGTGATTGCAAGCATCAGGCCGCCACCGATTGCGCCGGTGACGACAGCTACCACAGTTCCCTGTGATGCCGCCCATGCGCCGCCAAAGAGACCGGCGAGACCGCCACCAGCTGCCAGCATCGCGACACCAGTCGCAATACCGGGAGCTTGTCCCATTGCAGCAGGTGCACCACCGACTGGTACAAAGTGAACCCCGAATCCGATTAGGAGCCCACCGATGACAATACCAATGAGGGCGGTCATGCCCAGTGATCCACCGAACATGTACATCACTGCGAAAATAATTACGAAGATAACCAGCGAGACTAATGCCGGAACTGGTGCAATTCCCGTTGAGCCTCCCGCCGGCTTCGGACCTCCAAGAGCGCTCATGAGGAAGTCTCCTCCGTCG
This sequence comes from uncultured Methanomicrobiales archaeon, assembly GCA_903819595.1. Lineage (GTDB taxonomy): Archaea > Halobacteriota > Methanomicrobia > Methanomicrobiales > Methanospirillaceae > CAIKOD01. The sequence goes on from CAIJED010000136.1 coordinate 3,082, forward strand.
GTTTTGTGTAAGGCCCGTAGTTCTTCCGTGCCCAGACCTCAATGAAACGGTCCATCACGGTGAATATAAGGATAATAATGACACCTACGATGATTGCTCCCCATCCGGCGCCAACGTTCTCAAAGAGAACTGTTCTCCAGAGTTCGAGGAACACGATCAATCCGAAACAGACACCTGATGCAGGTCCACCAAGTTTTGCGGTGAAGAAACCATTATCGAGCGAGTTGCGCTCACCGGCTTCTGCGTAGCGGACGATATTACCCGATGCTGAGATTGGGACGCCTGCACCGAAATTCTGTGTCTGGTACTGGCGTTCTTTCCCATAGTACGGGTTGCCAGTTGCAGATCCGGCTGCACCGAGTGCAATACCCCACACTAAACCCAGTAAGGGCAGTGGGAACGGGTGGCCGAGTGCGGCATTCATCAGGTAACAGATTGTTACCGTTGCGAATATGGCTACAAATGCATGTGCCATGGTCACGGTGGTCATCGACTTGATAATATCGATATACACCGGCTGTCCAAACTTGGAAAGACTTGCCGTCCTTCCCAGATAAGCTGTGGTTGAATATACCCCCTGGACGAAGGTTGCCAGACCGGCCCCGAGGACAATCGCGAGGATCGGGTTGAGCTGCATGACCATAAATGCCCATGCAATCCCGGCCCCCAATGCGATCCAAAGACCCCAGGCGGGTGGTTCCCCAGCAATTGCCTTGTTATAAATTCTATGAATGTAACCCATCTGCGGTGCGAGTTGGACTTGTGAATTTGGATCTCCCTGTGACCCTATATCAGATTCAACATCTTCCGCAGCACCGGCTACAGTGGCAAGTGCTCCTGCCAGCGCAGTAATTCCAATGCTAAATACAATGTCTACCATTTAGCCTCCTCCTACGTGCGGTAATAGTGCACGAGAGTGTTCATTCTGCATTACGACTCACATCGAGTACAAACCCTTTGTGGTTCAATAAACAGTTGATTATAACTTTATTAAAGGTTTCGAAAAGATTTGAGGGTTTTATGCCGTTATTTTGGCCCGATTAATAAAATAATGACGTAACAGGGATATCAACGAATGTTATATTTCATTAACTAAAAAAAAATTGTGCAGATGTTTTGGTATATATAGTATATTGAGCGCTCTCACCAGCAATTTGACATCCGGACTCACAGGTTCAGGATTTGACAGACTTTTCGGAAAAAAGTTGGAACTGGAATGAGGAACTATGTTCCCTGTGTCCTGGACTAATACCCGGGACCTGCACGGTGGTCCAAAAAATGCCGCTAATAATCCGATACCGACCTGTGCATCAATGCCATTACGCCTGGTTTCTTTCTTTTTCCGTGACCCTGCTGGAACCCTGTCATTTCCATGGGCGGGGATTCAAACATTTCCCGGTCGAGCCGTTCGGAAATCTCATCGAATATCCGTTTATACGCGATACAGTGGGGGTCAACACCTTTTATTTCGCCACCCGTAGGAGCAATCGCATTGTACGGGCACCCTCCCCTGCAGTACCTGATATGGGAGCATTTTCCGCATTCCCTGTCCACGTATTCCTTATACCGGGCCATGAGTTTCCCCGGTCCTGACTGTGCAAGTTCTTCCGGTGTGGGGTGATCCCGTACATTTCCCATGACATATTCCGGCATTCCTACAAAGCGGTAACAGGGATAGATGCTGCCGTCCGGTCCGATGGCAAATGTGCTTCCCATGCAGTCAACGTAGGTGCAGACCGATCCGTGCCGGGTAAATACGCACCGGCAGAGGTCATTGATGTTCATGATCTCCATGTCCCCGAAGTGCTCGAGTGACTTGTCCAGCAGGAACACGAGCAGGTCCCCGTACGTTTCCGGATCAAGGGCCCATTGTTTTGGGTTTTCTGACCGCAGCGAGGGAAGAGCCGGGTGCAGTTTCAGGACAAAACCGTTCTTATGGAAGAAGTCAACGATTTCCTCCCGTGATTTTACCGATTCACAGGTGAATGTGCAGATGAACCTTACCGTAAGACCATTTTCTGTCGCAATCCTGTACCCGTCCATGGTCTTCCGGAAGTAACCGTCCCCCCTCTGGGAATCATTGATATCCTCGGGACCGTCGATGCTCGATCCGATCGGGACATGGTATTCTGCAAGGGCCCGGGCTATTTCGGGGGTCATTTTCCAGAGGTTGGTCTGCATCGCAAATTCAGGTTTTAAGTGTTTTAACCCGTTTGACAGCAGGGGTAATGCATTCCGGTAAAAATCCGCCCCGGCGAGGAGTGGTTCCCCTCCATGGAACGTGAAGGTGACCCGGTCCTCGTTGAGGTTTTTAAGCCAGCTGACTACTTCCTGTACCGTTTCAATGCTCATCACCGGGGACCCTTCTTCCGAACTCCAGCAATAACTGCACTTCGAAGGACAACCTAATGTCGGGATGAGCATGATATGGAATGCATTTTTCATTACAATCAGTTTTCCCTTCAGGATGGCATAATAGTTTTCTATTGGTCCGTTTGCGATAAAAGGTCTAAAATCTCCGGTTTTTCGTTCTTTTTGCTGTTGGTGAAACCCTGCCAGGTATATCCTCCAGATCCTGGTTATTTCAGAATCCGGTCATGTTCCCAGGGTTCCTCTCTGTCGACACCTGAGACCCCGACAGGGATAGGGAATGCTGATCTTTAATCCCTGGAATTATCTCAAATGTCCCAATCAAACCCTACTGATATCTTATCGATGGTGGGGAACGGAGAGATGATTTCTCCTCTGGGTATCAGGTATATTTAATGTATTTTTGTCGGATTTCAATAAAATCGAATTTCTTGGCTTTTTTGAAACGCCATGTGTTAAAAAAGAAAGAAAACACGTCGACAGGAGGGGGTTTCACCCCCTTCCTGCCCCACCGCCAATAAGATATTCTGTAGGCAGGGTTCAACGGGTGAATCTCTTAAAAATTTCAGAGATTTAGCGTTCATTCCCAATCCCAACCGGGGTCGCCAAAGTGGTGGGGCTGAGCCCCGGGAGCGTGGGTAAATATCGAAACACCCTCCTGCAAAATGGATTGGAGAACATTTCAACAGAGCAATTTTTTTGTTTTCTCTCTCATATATCCCGTTTTGAAGGACAACAGGTGCTCTGACAGGTTGCATTACAGTTCTTCGAATGGAGGTTATCTCTCTTCTCTGCCCATTGAATCAGGGGAATAATTGCTTTACACAGTTGTTTGCCATCATCTGTCAGGGAGTATTCAACCCGTGGAGGGATTTCGGAAAATGCCTCCCGCCGGACCAGGCACGTCCTTTGAAGTTCTTTCAACAGATCGGTCAGTGACTTGGGACTTATCCCCTCCAATGTAGTCATAATATCATTGAATCGCAACCGTTCATGATGCCCGAGGATACTGATTACCAGGATAGCCCATTTTTTAGAAATGGTCGTGATGATGCCCTCAAGCGGGCATAAACAGATCCTGTTGCTATCTTTTTCCATAGTCACTTTATCACTATAAACTTGGCAGTATTAATACTATCCAAAATATTGTAATGGTACAACAACCCATAAAGGTGAAATCAACGATGTGTGTACACGTTCAGGATCAATCATGTGATTATGCCGGCAGGTGCGGTTATATGAACGTCCTCTCTATCGAGGATGAAATCAAATTACTGGAAGCGGGCAGACAGAGGATGCAGGTCCGGCTCGGCATGACAGAACGAAGAATTGAAGAATTGAAAAAGAAAATCTGAAACCTCCATCTTATTTATAGTAAAGATTTTATTCAACGACGATTCATGAACCGATTTCCATGACCACGAAAATTATTAACTTAAAACCCGCCAGCCTTACCTTACCAGGAGGATATCGATGGATGCAGTCCGGGCTGAACACCTGAAGAAGACTTTTGGACCGGTGCATGCCGTTGATGATGTAAACCTGTCAGTTACAGAAGGTGAAATATTCGGGTTCCTCGGGCCGAACGGGGCCGGGAAGACCACCACGATCCGGCTGCTTACGGGGGTCCTCACGCCGGATACAGGAAACGTCAAAATCAACGGTATTGATATCCACCGGCACCCGCTCGAAGCCAAGATGCAGATGGGGGTCATTCCTGAGAACAGCACGGTCTACGGAGACCTTTCTGCGGAGCAGAACCTCCAGCTGAGCGGAAAAATGTATGGCATGCCCCGGGCTCTCCGGGACGAGCGGGTCAATGAGATCCTCTTAAAGATGGGGCTCTCTGAAAAAAGACGCCTTCCAGTCCGTACATTCTCGAAAGGGATGAGGCAGCGGGTAAGTATCGCCTGCGCCATCATCCACCGGCCCAGCGTCCTTTTCCTTGATGAGCCAACGAGCGGGCTTGACGTCCAAAGCCGGAGGCTCGTAATCGAGACCATCCACGAGATGAACGAGCTGGGCAGCACAATATTCCTGACAACGCACAACATTGAAGAGGCGAACACGCTCTGCCAGACGGTCTGTATCATTAATAAAGGAAAGATTGTTGCCCAGGACAGTCCCGAACGCCTTAAAAAAATGTTCGATACCACGCAATCGGTTGAAGTCTCCTTTGACCGCCCCGTTTCCCGGGATTTGTTCGCAGCAGATGGAATTTTGCGGGCAGAACCATGCGGTGACAAGTGGCGGTTGTACACCGACAACCCGGACCAGGTTTTAAAATACCTTGTGGGACGTGCCGAACGCGATTCGATTGGAATTACCTCTCTAACGACCTCCGGCCCCAGCCTTGAAGAGGCCTTTGTCCAGATAACGGAGTGTGTATAATGGAGGTCCCGCTGTTTCTCCGTGGTATCGTTGTCATCACCGGGAAAAACATGAGGCTTTACTATACCAAACCGCCCGTCCTGATGTTCGGACTCCTGTTCCCGCTCTTCATGTTCTTCGCGTTCTTCGTCGGCCGCCATCTCGATCTTACTACGTTCTTCCCGGCGTTTCTCGCGATGATGCTGTTTTTCACGGCATCATCGGTGGGTCCTCTCATCACACCCTGGGAAAAACGGGAAAAGACGTACGAACGACTCCTCTCCTACCCGGTGACACAGGACAGCATCATCCTTGGGGATGTCGTGGCAGGGGCGGTATTCGGTATCGGTATCTCGATTCTGGTCTGGATAGCGAGTACCCTGTTTATTTCGGTTGGGATCACCAACTGGGGCCTGTTTGTCCTTGCTTTTATCCTTGGCACGCTTTCCTGTGCTGCATTGGGCGCATTGCTCGCATCACCGGCATCGGACAGCCCTCCAAACATCATGATCCTCTCCAACCTGATCCGGTTCCCGCTCATCTTCATATCAGGGATATTTATCCCTCTTGGGCAGATGGAGGGATGGGGGCTCGCCCTTGCGTATTGCTCACCACTGACATACCTGGTCGATCTGTTCAATGCGGCAATGTCCGGCACATCAGTATTCACTCCTCTTACTGACTGTGGTGTGCTTTTCGGGGTCTCTGTCGTGTTTATTATTGCTGCACGGGTCATCCAGAAAAGGAATATGATGAAGGGGATGTAGCATGACAATATTTCATACATAATACACCATTTTTCGTGTGTATTTTCATTTCGTCTGATTTTAAAAGCCAATAATTTTTATATCGGACCCGCCGCCGGGATGTTGCACTGGTTGGATCCTTATTTTAAAAAAAGGTGAAAATCATTTACTTTTCACAACAATGAGGTCCTTCTTAACAACCGAGTTCCCGACCATTGAACCGCTCGATGCATCCATTTTCATCACCATTAACGTGACCGTATAGGTTCCGGGATAGCGGTAGGTATGTTCAGGATTCGGGCCTGTCATGGAGATCCCGTCACCGAAATTATAATGGTAAAATGTCGGATTTCCGGAAGACTGATCGGTAAACCGGACGGTCAGCGGGGCTGAACCCTGTACCGGACTTGCGGTAAATGCCGCGACAGGTTGCATACGTGGACCACCTGTCACTGTAACCGCATTCTTTTTCGTGGTGGTGCTGCTGAGCATGGAACCGCTCGTTTTATCGAATTTCGTGATGGTCAGTGAGATATTGTAGGTCCCCGGAAGCCGGTAGGTATGTTCAGGATTCGGGCCTGTCATGGAGGTCCCGTCACCGAAATTATAATGGTAACTGATTGGGTTCCCTATGGATTTATCGCTGCATTTCACCGTCAGGGGTGCCACACCTGACCCGGGTGAGACCGTGAAATCTGCAGAGAACGGGGGTCTCTCATCAGCCCCTGCGGAACTGAGTGACCCGATGGTGGAGTTTACTAAAACCCCGTTCCTGATGGTGATTATCCTGTATTCACCGGCAAGCGCTTCGTTATCGTTATCATAATACGCCATGATGCCGGATGCGTAGGTCCCGTCTGGCAACATGCTATACTGTACTGCCATTCCCGAGACCGCCGTGGTGTGGGAAAGAAGTTTAACACCGGTCTCCAGTCCTTCCCTGGTAATCCCTGATGAATAACTGCTGACCTTGGCGCCCGTTTCAAACTGGTCGGTACTCCGCCCGTACACCTCCGCACCTTCTTCGCTGATGGTATACGGGGTGATCATCATGGCATAAGGGCCGGTACCCTGGTCGGCAAAGGTGGTAAGCGTGGCATCGTTATGATAACCGTCGTTGTCCATGGAGATCCAGGAATAATAGGTGCTGTACCCGCCCTCCGTAACACCATCATAGACCATATCGAGGAGGAGTGGCTGTGCACTTACCCCACTGCCCTTGATGTAATACCACCGCCCGTCCCATTCCGGGACCTGGTACCGTCCGTTGTTGCCCGGCAGGATCGGTTGCGTCCCGATTTCCAGGATATTTGAGCCGTCAATCCGGTAATAAGTTCCGTAAACACTGGCGTCCTGGTACGGGTCCAGCAACCCGAACTCCCCGTTTCCAAATCCTGTAAACCCTGGCTTTGAGAGTGTGGCAGCAGTGCTTTCACCGGACACCTCATTGCTGCCTGTTATGGATGGTCCCGTGTCTGCCGCAGATTTTTCGGCATCTGAACCCGTCCTCTGTGATTCGGCAATCATCTTCACAAAGACGGTATCCCAGTCAGTGCTGATTTTTACTCCTTCGCCATATTTGTTGTACTCTTTTTGATCCATTGCATCCGGTGATGCAATCGAGATACCGGATACAGCCTTGCTGTATTTGTTATGCTTCTCGTAAATGACGGCATTCTGCGCCTGGGTGATGGCTGCATCCACTTTTGTTGCCAGCTCCGGACGTTTCTCCTTGATATTCTTTAAGAGGGAAACAAGGTCGACCGCGGTAGCTTTGCCATTCGTGACTCCGACCTTGATTGCGTTATTATAGGCATTTTTCAGGTCATGAAGACCTTTCTTATCTTTACTCACGGAGACCAGTTCTGTTCCGAGGTTTTCGAGACTGTCCTGGAGTGCAGGGACTTTGGAAGTGTTAATGATGGACATCGTCTTTACGTTGGTACCTTCACTCAGGTAGTCCCCGGCGATACCCTTGAGATACCCTTCGGAAGCGGTTCCTGGCTTGCTGACCAGAGGTGCGATAACCTTGCTGTAGTTATATGATCCGTACGCGTTATTTTCAGATCCAAGCATCAGGGTAGTGTAGGGATTTACGGTCTTGGCTACCTCGACAGACGACATCAGGCAGGCATCAAAAATAAAAGGATCAGACTGGATTTCACTCTTGTTTAATGCCAAATCGATATCGTTCATCTGGAGCAATTCCAGCGTTCTCTCGTCTTGTCCTATCCCTCCATAGGAACCGCCGTGGTCTGAAATGATAAGGATAGTCCTGTCTGCCGTCCGCTTATCCGTCGCAACGGTAATAAATTTCTGATAACACCATCCGAGGCCCATATCTGCACTGGTATTGGAATAGAGGTAATTACGACCATTCCCGAATTTACCGTCTTTTCCATCCTCGATCAGTTGCGCACCGGTAACAATTTTCATACCCTGCCATCCGGCTTTTTTCGATCCACCGAAGGCAACAACAAGATCCAGTTTTCCAGTATCCGCACCCTTATATGCCTCGATAACTTCCTTCAGGTCAGCTGTTCCGTCACCGTCTTTTGATTCCAGGTCACTGCCCACGAGGTAATAGAGCACCTGCGTTTCTGAATGGTTTGATGTTGTTTCCGCTGCAGCATATCCGATGAACCCGAAGGCTGTCATCGTCACAAGGATGATGATGAAGCATCCGAGCATCCTTTGAATCTGTTTACTATTAGATTTCATGATTATTCCCTGCCAGAATTATGAGATGGCCTCTGTATTTTTTTATGTTTCATCCGCTTGTGTGATTTACAGATTGGTGATTCTTATCAAGAATGCATAAATCTTTGTTAATGAACCTCCCGGGTACGATACGGTGGAGAATTTAATATCCGTGTAAACAGATCCACCGAAAAAACAGGCGCTTCCTCGCAAAAAAGCCAGAAAATGAGGGCAAAAAAGGATTGCAAATGTATTAACATTTTCTTGAACTGAGTGAGGGAAGAGGTAATCCGGCAATTGAATTGAACCGGTCAACCCCATCACTTACATCTGGATTAAGCCTGAGAAAGCCCCCTGGGGATAATCCCGGCCCGCCACCCGTTTTTTCGCTCAGGTATTCCTCGCATTCCGAGACCGGGATAATCTGTTTTGCAATGTTTGGCAGTACCCCCATGGTCACTGCAAGGTTCTGCTGGGGATCGCCGTCAATGGCGAGCACCCGGAACCCTTCCCATGCAAACAGGTGGGCAAGGAGGGCGGTGATGGTGGTCTTGCCGACCCCGCCTTTCCCGGTAATAACAATCCGGACCCCGTTTTCAGTTCCCATGCCGGCGTTCGACTGGCTTACATCGGTAGTACCGGGAATTTTTCCCCCCAGTCCTCCGGTATCGAACATGGTTACCGGGCACCACCGGTCTTTGCGAGGATCTCCTTTTTTGCAATAAGTTTTCCCCGGCACTCCGGACAGCATCTGGCTATTTCTTCTTTTAACGAGGGGGTAACCCGGGCAAGGATGGTTGCTGCAAGTGCTTTTGGCGCATAGTACCTGCCACAACAGTCACACTGTGCCAGCGGTACCCTGGTATTACTCCATGATTTCATGATCCGCTCATTTTTCTGATCTTCCATCTCAACCGCATTTGTCGGGCAGACCTTTACACAGGCACCACAACCGAGGCAGTCACGGGAGGCCTCAAAATACGGCGTGTTGACCACTGTGTACGGGCCCCGGTTGACAAAGCCGATTGCACCGGCACCCATCAATTCGTTGCATGCCCGCACGCACAGCCCGCAAAGGATACACTTGTTGCCAAGCGAATCGGTGGTGTCGATCTTCTTCAGGAACCGGGTCTTTGTCACTCCGTACCGTGCTGCCATCGCCTTGATGACCTCAGATTTGGGTGCCTCTGCGAGATAGAGCTCGAACAGGATGCTCCGGTGTTTTACCACCTCCGGACCATCGGTGACCACCTCCAGCCCGTCGGTTACCCGCGTAGTACAGGAGGTAACCATCTCCCGCTTCCCGTGCCTGACCACCTCGACCATGCAGAGCCGGCACGCACCGTATGGGTCCAGCGATGCCTCGTAGCAGAGATGCGGTATTGCGATCTTCTCGCGTACTGCAACCGAGAGAAGGATTTCGTCTTCGTCTGCCCCGTATTTTTTCCCGTTGATCGTCACCGTGACCAGTTTTGCCGCTGTACCCATACTGCTGACTTCTTCATGGGTCATGGTTTCACCAACGCGTCATATTCATCCCTGAAATACGCAAGGGTTGTTAGCACCGGGTTAGGTGCCGTCTGTCCCAGCCCGCACAGCGATGTAGCCACAATGGTGTCAGACAGGAGGGCAAGGGTCTCGAGATCCTGTTTCGTGCCCTTCTTTGCCATGATCCGGTTGAGGAGGAGGAGCGCGTGCTTGAGCCCCTCACGGCAGGGGACGCATTTCCCGCACGATTCACCGGTGGCAAAGTTGATGAAGTAGCGGGCGATGTCTACCATGTCTGTATCTTCGTCCATGACCACGATGCCACCGGAGCCCATGATCGAGCCGGCTTTGTTCAGGCTCTCGAAGTCCACCGGCGTATCAAACAACCGGAAGGGGATGCAGCCCCCCGAAGGTCCGCCGGTCTGGACTGCTTTCACCTTCCTGTTATTGGCACCGCCGTTGCCGATATCGGATACGATCGTGCTGAGCGTTGTCCCGAGCGGCACTTCCACGAGGCCGACACGGTCAACTTTCCCAACGAGGGAGAATACCTTGGTCCCGGTATTGCCCCTGGCCCCGATCGTCGCGTACCAACCGCTGCCGTTGCTGATGATGACCGGTATATTGCACCAGGTCTCAACATTATTGAGGTCCGTGGGATATCCGAAGAGACCACCCCCGATGTCAGTCAGCCGTGGTGGACGGGGGTGTGGCCTGCCGGTCCTCCCCTCGATGGACGCCACAAGAGCCGTCGATTCACCGCAGACGAATGCCCCGGCACCTGTTGCGATCCTGATATCGAACAAAAACCCTGTACTGAAGATGTCTTTTCCGAGGAGCCCGTACTCCCGTGCCTGCTCAATGGCGAGGGTTAGTCTTTTTATGGCAAGAGGATATTCCGCCCTGATATAGATGAGGCCCTCGGCAGCACCCATGGCAAACGCACCGATAATCATGCCTTCAATGAGCATGTGAGGATCACTTTCCATCTCGTTGCGGTTCATGTAGGCCCCGGGGTCTCCCTCGTCGGCGTTACAGATGATGTATTTTTTATCAGCCTTTACATCCCGGGTGATCCGCCACTTTAAACCGGTGGGAAAACCGGCACCGCCCCTGCCCCTAAGCCCGGACTTCTCCACTTCTTCAATGATAGAATCCGGATCCATTCCGGTCAGTGCCTTTATCGCGGAAAAATACCCCCCGATAGCGATATACTCGTCAATGTCCTCAGGATTAATGAGGCCCGCATCCCGCAGGATTACTTTCTTCTGGTGCTGGAAAAACGGGATGTTATCGTACAACGGAATGCGGTCGAATCCCTTGCCGTAATCCATGACGCACCCCGTTACGTGGTCCCAGGCCGGGACCTGGCACAGGGCCCTGTCGTAGGGCACCCCGCCATTTTGGACCGAACGGATAATTTCCTCTGCATCAGACTCGTCAACCTTATGAAGGATAACAAGCGGTTTTCCGGGAATTGTGATATTGACCAGCGGCTCTTCTTTACAATAACCGATACATCCCACTTTTGTGAGCGTGATATCCAGGCGGTCCTTATCGATAATTTCTTTGAGGCGTTCGTATACCCTGTCACCTCCGACCGCTATCCCGCATGTGGCAAGACCCACTGCAATCCGGGGTTTTCCGGGCAGAATCTTTTGTAATCCGACCTTCTTTTTGGCTACCAGGTCGGTGACAGATTTAATTTTCATGCCGCTCCCACCCGTACTCTGCCAGTATCCCCGGTAGGTTTTCCGGTGTTGCGTACCCGTAGAGGTTGCCATCTACCCGTAGTACGGGCGCCATACTGCAGGCACCGAAACACCTGGCAATCTCCAGCGTGAATTTCTTGTCCTCTGTCGTTATGGAGAACTTGCCATCTTCAGATGCCTCACTTTTAATTCCCAGCATCTCTTCAAGGGCCTTTAGGATCTTCACGGCACCCTTCACGTGGCAGGCAGTTCCCATGCACACCGTGATGACATGGTCCCCAACTGGTTTCAGACTGAAAAATGAATAGAACGTGGCCAGGCCGTAGAGTTGCGAAAGAGGCACCTCCAGTTTCACTGACAGGATCTCCAGCGTTTCGCGGGGAATATACCCCTCCTGGTTCTGGATCTCCCCCATGATTCCAAGAAGCCTGCCTGCCGGGGCTTCATACCGGGAAATAATGATATCGAGCGTTTTTTCATCCATGGTATCCTCTCGTAAAAAAGGGATGGCCCTGTGTCTGGTGCTCAAATCCCAAGGGCTTTTCGCTTCCGGTTGATCTCGGCCTCGAGCAGGTCGGCTGCCTTTATGGGGTCGGGTTCAATGGCAAACGAGGCATTGACAATTCCGCCAAGTTGAGAGGCGAGAAGGTTTGTCACATTCGGGCTGCCGAAGATCTTGGGCGGGATGCCGAGGACCGTGTAGACACCCGATGCGACAAAGTAGGTACCGATAGAGATGGCTTTCTGGGAATACCACTCGGGAGCCGCACCGCCCAGCGGAAGATCGCTGATACCAACATTGAGTTCTTTTGCAATGTTTGCGGCAAGCACGAGGATACGCGAGCAGTCCACGCAGGAGCCCATGTGGAGTACTGGCGGTATCCCGAGCGCGTTGCAGACTGACTTGAGTCCGGATCCCGCCATGTCTGCTGCTTCGGGGACGAGCAGGCCCGCCTTCCCGCATGCAATTGCAGCACATCCAGTCTCGACAACAAGGATATCACGTTTTATGAGTTCTTTTGCGAGCGTGACGTGGCCGTAGTCCTGTTTGATCTTCGGGTTGTTGCAGCCGACAATGCCGACTGCCCCTTTGATCTTCCCGGCAACGATGGCATCGATCAGCGGCTTGTACGTCCCGCCAAGTGCCTTCCGTATTGCCTCTTCCGAGAAGCCCGACATCATCTGCATCGGCTTTTCCGGGATCCTGACCCTGTCCGGGTTCCGGTTCACGAAGTTGTCGATCGCGAGCCCGATGATCTCCTTTGCCGTATCAAGGCCCGTCTCCGGCTGGAACTCCTTGTGGATTGCGCCTGGAATCTTCGCCTTCCGGCTGGTGGTCACGACTTTTGTGTGGTAACAGCCGGCCGTCTGGGTGACTGCGGGGAAGATGCACTGGTAATCAATCACCATGGCCTCAATTGCCCCGGTCGCAATCACCAGTTCCTGGTCGAAGAAACTGCCGGCAAGGGGGATGCCTCGCCGCATTAAGAGTTCGTTCCCGGTACAGCACATCCCGGCAAGGTTGATACCCTTTGCGCCGGCGTCCTTTGCACGTTTTATCAGGCCGGGGTCCTCTGACGCCTTCACGATCATATCAGAGAGGATCGGATTGTGCCCGTGGAGGACGATATTGACCTTGTCCCTGCTGATCGTGGCAAGGTTAATCAATGCATTTTTGGGCGTCGGGGTCCCAAAGAGGATATCGGATGCATCAGTCGCCATCATCGAGCCGCCCCACCCGTCCGAAAGAGCCGTCCTCATCGCGTGCAGGAGGAGGTTTGTGTAGTCCGAATCGACGCCCATGTGGATCCGGTGCATTGCCTCCACAACTTCGCGGTCGACGCTGCGGGGCATAATTCCCAGCTTCTTCCAGGTATCCCTGGTTTTCTGCGGGGCACGCTCGGTCATCTGGATCCTGTTTTTGAGCGTCCCGAACTCTTCGAGCAGTGCCCGGGCAAGTTCGCCGGCGATCTCTTCTTTTTTCCGGCCGGCCGTTTTTATGCCATACTCTGTCGCGACTGCGTGCAGCTTATCTTCGTCGAGGATCTGGTACCCCTGGGCGTGGCCTTCTGCGGTGGCGAGCATGGCCTCGACGACTTCGCGTCCGTGATCCGAATGGGAGGCAGCGCCGGTGGTAAGATCGTCGAGCAGGTTACGGGCGACGATGAGATCTGCATCCGCACCGCAGGTGCCACGGGTCGGTTTTTTCCCGAACGGCTCCGTCCGGCAGGGCCCCATGGCACACCGGTTGCAGCAGACGCCGAGGTTCCCGAAGCCGCACTGCGGCTGCTGACCGGCGAAACGGTCCCAGACCGTCTCGATACCGTCCTCCATGGATTTTACCATAATCTCCTGGTCGGCCTTGTCAAGCGCTCGTGTTTGCGCGATCTTCTTTCCTGCAGATGAATCGTACATTTTTCACTTCCCCCTTTCAGCTCTCTCCTCGTAATTCAGCCAGCTCTGCCATGATTGCCCGGAATGCCCGGATATTTGCCGGAAGTTTCGGGACTTCCACATCTGTCCCTTCGGACTTGATCACCCGCATGGTGAAATCTTTCCTGCTCACGCGGATAAGGTCGTCGGCATCCCCAAACTCCAGTGCGCCGGTTTTGCACGCCTCGGCGCATGCGGGGATTTTTCCGATTTTCTGCCGTTCAATGCAGTTATCGCATTTTGCGTTGACTTCCCGGCCGGTGTCGAGCTGGTGCACTTTTTGGAAATGGATGATACCAAACGGGCATGCCATCGCACAAACGGCACAATCGATACATTTACCATAATCTACCACGACAGAACTGGTCTCCTGGTCCCGGTACAACGCCTCAGTCGGGCAGACCTGCATGCAGGGTGCCGGGTCGCAATGCCGGCAGCGGTTGGGAAAGGGTAAGTAATTTATTCCTACTTCCACGTGGATGCGCGGCTTTGAAATTTTTTCTTCGTGTATGGCATCGAATAACGTCCTGCTCTCTGCGTGTTCAATCGCACAGGCGACCTCGCAGTGCCTGCAACCAACGCACAGCTCAGGCCTTACAAAAACAGTTTTCATTCATTTCGCCTCCGTATTCTCTGTTGAAGTGTCTGGATCGCTCAACACATCTCATTGAATGATGACAAGTGGATAGTTGGTAATCCATTATCGCGGTATATAATTCTTGTCTTTTCTGTGTACAGAGGTCAGATGGTCGCGTGGCGATTGGAAACAGTTACCTGGTCCCGTTACGTATTCCGATCGAAATGTTCTATACCTTTATCGGGAAACAGGATACCTGAGGTAGAATATGGCAATCGACCCGATTTGTAAAATGACTGTTGATGAGAAGACCGCGAAGTTCACAAGCGAATACCAGGGGAAGAACTACTACTTCTGTGCACCCGGCTGTAAGAAGAAGTTTGATACTGACCCGGCAAAGTACGTGTGAGTTGACCTGGAATTATATCAGGTGAATCTCCGGGCGAATGCTCGTTTTCGTTCATTATTGATCACATCCATTTTCCCGGGCATTTATTCCGGGAGCAAACAGGCTGTGCAGGTTCCCGATAAATCGGGGTCCGTCGGGTATTCCTGCCCGGTCTTGTCAATGATTATCGTGTGGTAACCGCCGCTGTGGAAGCGCCGGAAGCACACGGCAGGAAAGGGGGCACTTGTCGCTACCTGTCAGACCGGTTCCCTGAGGTGCAGATACTATCGGCCATTGCCGGTTCAGGGACTGGCAGAGGCATCCAGGAAATCCATGATCCACGATTTTGGCAAACCGTACTTTTTAGTTCTGCATACGATAGGATGGGATGGTGGTCGGGGACACGTTCCACCTGAATGAATAGGATGAGGGTAGCGATTCTGCCATGCAGTGGTCAAAGGTTTCCTATTGAAAAATTTCCAAACAGAGAATTGGCACAGTTCCGCGAGGTTGTGCCAGGGTGACCATTGATGTCTACCTGTACATACCTTTCGGCACCGTTATTTCAAACCGTGCCCCTTTTCCCTGCTCGCTGTTTTCGCGGATCGTTATCCCGGTAATGGCAAGGATCTCACGCGAAAGGAACAGGCCAAGTCCGGTATTTTTTCCGAAACCTCGTTTGAAAAGGCGTTTCTTATCTTCAGGCGATATTCCCGCCCCGTCATCCTCGCAAACGATCACCAGCCCGTCATCTGCTTCAATTGATGAAAACCGGATGCTTGTCATCCCCTCTCCTCCGTACCTGATGGCATTGTCGACCAGGTTGAAAAAGACCTTGAAGATAAGTGGGTCTGCATATATTTCTGATCCGGGAGAAAGATCGTTTGCGATCCCTATCTTTCCCAGTGCAACATCCTTTAATGCAGACTCCAGGAGTGTACGTGTCTCCTGCCAGGCGGGTTCATTTACTCCGATACTCTCGTAGGTCTTGGTGAACTGGATCATGGAAGTAATGCGTTTCGCCGCATCTGAAGCCTTCAGACAATATCCAAGGAGTTGAGGATCCGGCAGTTGATCTTCGAGTATTTCGAGGTATCCCTGTAAAACGGTCAGTTGGTTATTGACATCATGACGGGTAATGCTGGAAAGGAGGTTAAGCTTTTTGTTCGTTTCCCTGAACGCCTCTTCCGCCCGTTTACGGTCGGTGATGACCCGGATGGATTCTATTGCGCCCCTGACTTTTCCATTCTCGTTGTAAAGAGGTGAAGCGATTAACCAGAGATGTTCGCCTTTTCCCCCCGAAAGGTTAGGAGCAAACACTTCCGCGATCAACTGGTCTCCCTTCCGGACCAGGGCTGAATAGTTCTTCTCCACCTCGACGTCTTCCCGCAGGACAAGATCGATGAGACTCGGTCGTATGAAACCATAGAAAGGAACAGAATATGCATAATTACTCTTTCCAAGCATCTCCGCTTTTGATATTCCCAGCATGTCTGCTATCGCCCGGTTCCATGCGATGACCGCCCCCCTGGTGTCTATTACAAATGTGGGATCAGGCAGGAAATCGATAATATCTGAAAGGATCTGCTGGGATTCCCTGAGTTCCACTTCGGTATCATGGATACGGGTGATGTCCCTCATCGATTCGATGGCCCCGGTAATCTCACCCTTCGCATTATACAGGGGGGTCGCAATGATCCAGAGGACGGTATGTTTTCCACGGATGTCCGGGATATCCAGTTCAGCCGCTAACATTCCTCGTTCCCTGTGAAGATTTGGGTAATGTTTTTTGATTACTGTGTCATCCTCGTTGAGAACGAGATCGATCAATACAGGCCGGCGACGCCCGAACATCCGAAACGCATGCTCGTAATTCCCTTTTCCAATTATTTCGACGGCATCAACACCGAGAAGGGTGGCGATTGCATCATTCCATGTGATCACCTTCCCGTCTTTATCGATGACAAATGTAGGGTCCGGTAGAAAATCGATAATCTCTGCAAGCCTTTTTTCTGATTCCACCCGGGATTCCTCGGCCCGGATACGGATCAAGGACAGGTAGGTAATCACCCCTGCAACCAGGACGAAGATCAGCAACCGTATCAGGGCCCCTTCCAGAACGACAGGGTCTTTCGAAAAAAAGGCCATCAGTGCAAAATACACACATGCTAAGAGTACCGAGAATACAAACCCACGCCTTGTGTAATAGACACACGCGAGGATGATGGGGAAATAGAACAGGTTCTGGAAAATGGTCAGCCATCCGAAGACAAGGGAAATAACGCTGACGACCAGGGTCGCAACCGTCAGGAGGATGATAAGGATAAGGGGCAGATATCCTTTCTGCAGAATGTTCATGGTCAGCTCCAGTACATAGTGTCAGAATCCTGGAAAGTGTAATCAGCAATCGTCCTGAATGTGAAATTGATGGAGGATACAAAGGCAAACCGGAGATCCATTACTACTCTGATGACCGTATTGGTAAAAAAGGTGTAAGTTGTACCCCCGAAGGATCTCTTCAGGATGGATCGTCGGAGGTGACTCCGGGTTGAAAAGGGTCCGGGTTTAACCATATCAGAGATCATAATGTTCTTGCAGTTGGCCCTGAATTTTGAGATTCTATACAAGAGATCATGAACAATTTTTCCACAATTAACACGGAATTATTTCATATTTTCATGCACACGAGTCTTGTCGGTAAAGTTTTTTTCGTTTGACGAGGTACCGGCATATTTTTGGATACGATCGGTGCTCATGTAATACTCGTTCAATCTTAATGACAGTAAAAGAAGATCCTTTAAATGGGCGGTTTCCCAGTCTGCGAAGGAACCCGGAAACTGTATTACAATGGTACCGTGTAAGATTGAACCGGTCACGGAGATCGTGAACGGTGATCCACCGCTCATCAGCCTCCTGTTCATCCATGAACTGTTCGAGCAGTTCGGGAATACCGGAATATTTTCCCATTCATACACTCCCAGTGATGTTCAAAAAAGGGTCAATAAAAAAGATTACCCTCCTGATTCAACAATTTTTACCAGGTTCTCCATCACGGCATCAACCGCTTTCCATGTAGGGGTGTCAGCATGCCGGAGGACATACGGGCGCCCTTCATCTCCGGATTTTGCCACTACCGGATCGAGTGGAATAGCCCCCAGGAATGGGACCCCGTTGTCATGTGCTGCTTTTTCCCCGCCACCCATGCCAAACAGGTCTATTGCACCTCCGCAGTGTGGACAGATCATTCCGCTCATGTTCTCGATGACCCCGATGACCGGCATCGTTAGTTTTTCTATGAACTTGATCGCCTTGATGGCGTCCAGTACGGCGACATCCTGTGGTGTCGTTACGATAACGGCGCCTCGCAGGTTGGGGGCCAGTTGGGCGATACTCAGTGCCTCATCTCCGGTCCCGGGTGGCAGGTCAACGACA
>CAIJED010000137.1 GCA_903819595.1 uncultured Methanomicrobiales archaeon
GCCAGTCTGAAACGCGTATATGAAAATAAGTCAGGACAATCGATTCGTGACAGCAGTTGGTATTATCGATTCACTCCTGAATTGGTAGAATTCCTCCACCAATGTGTTATTCATGGAATTCAGGAACTTGCGAAAAACTCACAGGTTAAACTTGGCAATAAACTCCAAAACTTTGAGGATATCCTGATTCAAGACAGTACGATTATCAGACTTCATAAATCACTTGCTGCCAAGTTTCCAGCAGTTCGATCAAGAACCGTGGCGGCTGGGATAAAAGTAAGTGTTCTAGTGAGTGCTATGGCAAATGGGCCAAAATCTGTTGCCCTTTTTGGAGAGCGTGTATCTGAGATCAAAACTCTGAAAATTGGATCTTGGGTTAAGGGTCGGATTCTTCTTATCGATCAGGGATTTTATAAACATCACACTTTCACAAGAATTGTTGAGTACGGGGGATATTTTGTCAGTCGTTGGAAAAAGGTTGCTGATCCGACAATCATTTCAGTCACAGGAAAACTGACCAAAGATCTCCAAGACAAAATCGTCGGAAAGAAACTCAGTGATATCATCCCAATTTTACCCAAGAATGGAATTCTCGATGTAATCGTTGAAGTTAGATTCAAACGCAGGATTTACAAGGGAAAGCAAAGACAGGACTCCCAATCGTTTCGTCTCGTTGGGGTGTATAACGAGGAGAGTGAAAAATATCACGTCTATTTAACGAATATCCGGGTAGATATACTTGGGCCAGAAGACATCGCACGATTATACGGGGCACGATGGGATATTGAACTACTCTTCAAGGAGTTGAAAAGTAAATATGCCTTTGATGTGCTTAAAACTAAAAATGAACAAATAATTGAAGCTCTTATTTGGACTGGCATATTAACACTCATTGTTAGCAGAAGACTCCATGGTCTCATTAGAGAGCTAAACCCTGATAAACCGATCGCTCGATTTACTCAATTACGATGGAGTATTATTTTTGCCGAGAATGCTTCAGAC
Source organism: uncultured Methanomicrobiales archaeon (assembly GCA_903819595.1). Taxonomy (GTDB): domain Archaea; phylum Halobacteriota; class Methanomicrobia; order Methanomicrobiales; family Methanospirillaceae; genus CAIKOD01. Next base: position 1,003 of record CAIJED010000137.1, read on the forward strand.
ATCCTAACTGAAATCCTCAAATTAAATGGGATAACCAGAACCTTCGAGCTTATTTTGGCAGTTTCTTCAAGTCAGGCTCTTGATCCACATGTCAACCGCGAGAGATTTAGGTCGGAGTGGTGGGCTTAACCGATGACACATGAAATGATTTCTTGATGGATCAACATATGGGCCCCGTACATGGGGATACGGAATGCCTGAAACTAAGAACGAAACAAACATTTCGGGTTCCCCCACATGCGGGAATGAGTTTATTGATCTAGCGGAATATGAACCCAACGACACGTGTTCCCTATAACCATATCCACCAGTTGTTACTTGGCGATATGGTCGCGTGACTGTTTGATCATCTTCAACTGCTTGTTTGCTTCAGCCTTTTCTCTCTCTCTAGAATGTCCACGATTTTACTTATCGGGAGGGAGAAATACATATGAAAACTCTCATTGAAGTCCATAGGGAAGGAAAATATTTAGTGGCCGTCGATCTCCTCACAAATGTTGCTGACCAGGGCTTGTCAGAAGAGGAGGCAATGCAAAACCTCAAGAAAGGACTTGAGGAGCATTACCAGCTCCTGATCGAACTAACCCCCCGGGACCACAAGCTGACCTACCTGGACATCGACGTGGATAATCTTGTCAAAAATGCCTCTGTTGTCAGCTCTTGAAATAATTAAAATCCTTGCCAGTTTTGGCTACAAACCGGTACGTCAGACCGGTAGCTATATTCATCTCTTGCATCCGGAGACCAACCGTCTCGTTACAGTTCCGAACCATCCTGAGATCGCCTCAGGAACATTGCTCTCAATTCTCAAGCAGGCTGATATCGGGAAGGATGAATTCCAAAAGCATGTGAAGTGACTGGCTGATATCGACTGCCGGTCATTCAGCAGCTAAAAATGCTGGCATTTCAATCGTAAACTTCTGTCGGGACTCCGCCACATTTTGCCGGGTGCACTTGTAACTGGTGTGAGGGTATGCAGGTTGAATGGTTGTGCAGCGAGTAGGGAAGGACACCCTGCATTTTACCAGCATGGACACATGCTATTCGGGATTTACTATTTGGCAGGTGTCTCCCTGGTACGTAACAACTGCGGCAAACGGTTTACCGTCATACCATTCGAAGCCAGGGTCCGGATGAAAAATAATCATATTTTCCATAGTTTTGCCTGCCTCAATGAATGACTCCGGGACCCGCGGGTGAAGGAATGAGGGAGGGAAAATTAACCCTCAGTCTCCCTACCCTGCCATACGCCACGCCCCTTTCGGCACTGCGATCTCGAACCGGGCGCATTTTTTTGGGTTCTCCGGTCTCTTTGATCGTGATGCCAGTAATATCAAGGGTTTCCCTCACAAAGATGAGACTCCCCCTCGATGCACTGGTACCCTCGCTGCGTAAAAAGATCTGCTCTTTCTTCTCCTGCGGGATCCCGATACCATCATCTTCAAAGAACAATTAATGACAATCCGGAAAAGACCCACAGCCTAATCTATCTGGTTGAACTTCTTGAACGGGAATTGCTGCAGCAAAATCCGGACTCGCTGTTTATTATCAACCGTATCGGGGTTACCGTGGCCTATCCCCATAACCTCTCAGTGGTCCTTGAACAATATAACAAGGTAAAGACACCGAAAATCATAGCGGAGACAAAGGAGATCCTCACAGGGTTGATGCAAAAATCCTCGAAGTGGTAAATTTTTTTAGTTCACAAATCCGGAATAATGGAATCCGCATCAACAACCTCATCCGGTTCGGTTCGTTCAGGACCGGCACTTCAACATCCGGGAGTGATATTGATATTCGCAATAATTTCTGATGATTTTGTAAACCTGGATATTTTTGATCGGGCCCTCCTGACAAAAGAGGCGGAGATGCATACGGTGAAAAAATTCAAGGTACCTCTCGATGTAATCACCCTGACCACCGAAGAATATCAGGATCAGAAATCCCTGATTGCAGGTTACGCTTCTGAAAGGAATCATATTACCGATGGAATCCTCAGCGTGAGAATGAAAACACTCAAACACGAGTATCCGTTATGACACCACCACGAACACCAGCCACTCCTTTGCTTTCACACATCTGGATGCGACGATTATTCTTTCATCTTTTTTCCGGGTGGCTGGCCTGGCTCACTGTTTTTTCAGTAATTGTCTTCGTGACGTTAAGAATGGGGAAGCAAAGGGCAAATCCTGCGTAAATGGGGCCTTTTATGCGATCCTGCAAAACGGTAAACCCCAAACAAAGGCCGTTTTAAGGTCGAATTTAGGTGAAATCGCAGTAAATATTGTTATTCTGCCACCAAAATCAATCGGGTCCAAATGCGGGCGATTTAAACGAACGAGAACGGGGTCAAATAGTTGGGGCGGGTGTTGATATACCCCGGGATTGGTGTTGGGCAGTTAAATCTGGCGTAAAATAGAGGAATTTGCCCGTGTTTTTGGGTTAATCGGGCGGGCCAGGAGAAGGTGTCGATTGGGTTGAGGACCTGATGGCCAGTGGTCGGTTCAAAATCGGTGAGGACGTGCGGTGGACGTCGTTTGCGAAGACGTTTGATTTGGAGGGGTAGAGGGGTGAGCAGCCCCAATCGAATAATATTCCTTTGTTTTCACTCTCCTGGATGGCCACATGTATCTTCCCTTGAAGGTCTATTTTCCAGAAGTGATCCAGGTTGCAGTTCTGCATTCAAAGGCAAATGATGGGGTAGTTATATTGACGGAGTTAAACTCTGGAATTATGAGAGTCTTTTCTGTCCATTTCGGTATTAGCAGCCGAAATTGCCAGTTTTTTCATAGGCTAAGCTGGAGGCGTTGCTTCATTATTGTTTTTTAGTATAGTGAATGGAAGGATTGCAAAAAGTAAATAGTGACAATAGTTACCTGAACAGTATGTCCGATCGTGAGTGTGTAACAAAAAGGATTTCCGGTTGTCCAAGCACTTGGGAGGCGATATATGAACTCCGTAAACCGGGCCAGAACTTCGATCAGGTGATCCGGGAAATGGTGGTTAACTAGAAGCGCCGCCTTTGTTTAAGGATGCAGATCGGAAAATGCGGGAAGGTCATTTTGTGGAGTTTGAGCCGTGAATTTTCCGATCCTGATTGAAGATGACGCCCTTGAATTCCTGGGAAATCTTCCGGGACAAAGCCGGTGAATCGTGAAAAATAAGATTACCTTCCTTTCGAAAGATCCATACCCGGGGAAAGACGGGAATAAAGAACGACTCACCTGCGCCGGAAAAGAACCTGTGTATCGTTTACCTATCAACCATAGTTACACCGCATTTTACCGGATTAAAAACGAGAAAATCTATGTTTTTGGCCTGATGACCATTGAACAAGCACATAAAAAAAAACGATCTGCCCTGATTCACAAAAAATAAACTTTTTACTCGCCCCCTCTGGTCCTTGCAACACCGGGACATTGCACACCGGAAAAATGGAAACGTTCTTTCGGGGACGTTTGTATTGGGTCGGTTTCTGCATGAATCTTCTCTGAAATCTCGACAAACTACGCTTTTAATGCGCCATCTTTCTGGAGATCGGAGTCCGGGCCTTCCTTGAGCCCTGCGATGACCATCAGTCCTATGCAATTTTCTAAAATGATGAATAACAGGGTGGTATTCCCCGATACCATTTGCCTGTTTGAGGAAAAAAAATCCATCTTTACCAGGTATCTGGAAATGAAGGATGATGGTATCCTACCACTCCATCCTCGACTCTTGAGGCCAGTATATTGGAAAAGCGGTTGACCAGTTGAGAAAAATTACAGAGCTGGGGGCCGACAACTCTTAAGAAATAGCCTCAAGAATTGTTTTTAGAACCCTATTAATATTTTAAAAATGAAAGCGTTGATAATGACCCATACATCAGGATATCATCCCATAAACAAGGGACTACGTCGATCGGCGGTCCCGGTTATTATTTTATTTCTCCTTTTTTTGTGTATAATACAGGCTGCCGGAGCAGGGTCCACGGTAACAGGCGTGAACTCCGTTTCAGGACTGGCTGCCAGCAGCGAGGAGATACAGTTTCAAAGGGCTCAGGAAGCGTCCATTGTTCTGAATAACCGGTGGGATGACAGATGGGGGGACAAAAATATTTATATGTGGGTTCGGGCGAACATGATCGAATCCCTCCTCAACTACCAGTATGTTGAAAATTCGCGTGGGTACGGGTCTAAAATTCCTCCAATAACAAATAGACTGAACGCGCAGAAAAAATCCTGGGGAATGGTGCGTGAAGATATTGATGCTGCATCCAGTGACTATGATGACAGGTTATGGTGGGCAGTACTCTGGATCCGTTATTACGAGGTGACAGGGGACAAGGAATATCTTTCCATGGCCGATGATATTTTCCGGAATCTGGTGATAAATGCCCCCGAGAAATGTGGGCGTAGATGGGATGGACGTTGTACTCGTATTGATGGTTACTGTTGTAGTCTGAATCCCCCATGGGATGATGCTTGTGGCGGCGGAGTATGGTACGAATTTCTTATCAGAAAGTACAAAAGTGCCATTACAAATGACCTGTTCCTCGAAACTGCCACGAAAATGTCGAAGTATTCGACAAGTGTGGAGGATAAAAGATATTACCGTGAATGGGCAGACAAAGAGGCAAACTGGATACGGACGTACAAACCATTTGATAATCTGACGGAAACCCCCAGCTCTGTTCGCGATGGTATCAGGAGGGACGGCACAAAGTCCAATGATGTATGGTCGTATAACCAGGGCATGTACATGGTGGCAATGACTGATTATGCAGAGTTATCTAATGAAACATGGCCCAATGAGCTGGCGCTCTCCCATTGGAATGGATATTATAAAACACTCAACGCTGACCACATCATCCGGGAAGAGAGGCGTAATTCAAGTTGTCCGGACTTTGATATGCACAGTTTTAAGGGAATTTTAGTGCGAGACCTGGCGTACTCCTATAAGAATATGGCAGCGTACAATCCGGAAGCAGGAGCCCAAATCCGCGAGTTGCTCCTGACCACCTCGGACAGTGTCTGGAACAATGACCGTACCCGCACCGAAAAAGAATGCACGGATGCTGAATTTTGGAAAACTCCGCCTTCATTCGGGTATTACTGGGAAGGTCCTCCGTGCAGGTGTGGGTTGTACTCCTCTGACCAGGCAGCTGCCGTTGATCTCTTTGCAGCGGCTGCGATGGTTGAACATGAAAATTCTAAATGGGCACCTGGTACCACCAACCTCCATAATACCACCTACCTCGAAAATTCAGTTACATGGATATGGAACGACCCTGATTCTGATAATTTTGCATCGGTCAGGGTCTTTGTGAACGGGGTTTCGAAGGCAAACGTACCCAGGGGGGTCCAGTCTTACACGATATCCGGGTTGAAACCCTCGGTATCCTATACGATCAGTACGCAAACGGTTGGGACTGATGGTAACACGAACACGACCTGGGTGAACCAGACAGCGGTGACGGCTCCTTATACTCTGAAAATTAATCGTATTACCCCTTCGGAGGCAATGACGGAAGATATCATAACCATTACGATATCCGGGACTGGTTTCCAGCGAGGTGCAATTGTATCATTCACCAATGGCAGCCAGCAACTCCAACTTTTTGCAGCCACGCCGGTGCAGGTCAACGAAATTAAAAGGCAACTCATCACCCGGAACAATGCTGGAATCTATGATTTAATGATAACCAATCCGGATGGCCGTTATTGTACCTGGCCCCATGGATTTACCCTGCGGTGGAGCCCACTGCACATTATAAAAATCACTCCGGATAATGCCAAAAACGGTACAACCACCACTGTAAATATCTTCGGTGATGATTTTTCACCCGGTGCATCGGTATTCATCTCCGGGAACGATGTAAAAATTCCAATGTCAGATCTAAAAGTCAGCCCACCTAACTGGATCTCTGGCTCACTCATTATCTCCTCCCAATACCCGAAAGGGGAGTATAACCTGACCGTAATCAACCAGGATGGACAGAGTGGTATGGGAAAATTCAGGGTTTCCTGAATATTTCTGCCAATTATTTTTAGAAACTCTCATCTTGCCTTTTCATTATTTCTTGCCGGCAAATGATCTGTCGTATCGCTCGATGGGATCTATTGCACAGGCGGGGCTTGGGATGCCGGATTCATCTGCATTCACAGCTATGGGTTCGGTATTGTGTACCGGGTCATTGAGCTTTGGTGCCAGGAGTCTGGCTGGGATTGGGAATACCTGTGAACCCGGTTACGTGAATTCGATCGGTAAAGACCTTACGGCCAGTGGTCGGTTCAACATCGTGGAAGAACCAAAAATCGGTGATAGTTACAATGAGGGCAAAGGACCGCGACTGTTTTTTTTCTAACACCAAAAAACGATCTATGAAAGGTGCATCGCACCGGACCAGCAAATGACAATGAATTGCACACATGCGGGTGATGGTGCCCGACCTGATCCCACACCGAAGCATCCCGGTACCGAAAGATGGACCCGGGCTATTTCGTATCTATGGGGACAAAACAAAAATATATCACATTTGCCCAGTGAAGATTACCCAGACAATTTGGCGTGGTGTTTTTGGGTTGATGGTTGTCCCGGGGTGTGAGAAATGGCCCGTTATCTGATCGATATCCGCCTGATGGGTCCCGTGAAGCACCAGATCAGCACGTTGAGTGATCAGTTATCCGGGAAATTCAATCTTGGAGATAAACAGGTGATCCCGCATATTACCCTGGCAGGGCCGTTTATTTCCCGGAATGAAGAACAACTGATCGAAGATTTCACAAGAATATGCAGCGATCAGACGAAGGTCCCGCAATATGAGGTCGGGGGGTACGGATTTTTTAACGAGACGAGGGTTGTTTTTGTCTCTATTACTCCAAATGAGACCTTAAAACAGTTCAGGTACCTGCTGTCCCGGGCAATTTTACCATACTGCACATTACGGGCCTATGACCTCGAATCTGCAGAAGACTTCATGTTCCACGCAACGCTCGCCATGAAACTTGACTGGCTCACCTTCCAGAGAATAAAATGGCATGTCAGGAAAAAGGAGAAAGTCGTGTACCGCCACCACCCAATCCGGGTGACATTGTTAAGGGACGGAAAAATTGTCTGCGAATATGATTTTATCCAGAAAAGGATGCTGACCCGGTCACAGGCGTTGAGCAAGGCAACACGGATGCGGGATTATGATATTCTTAAGGTGTGGGCCGACGGGAGTTGGGAATCAGAGTACAAGAGTATGTGATTTCCAAATTGTGGCTCATCACTGTACCACGGAGCTGAATGGGAAAAGGTGGATCATCCGCATCCCCCTGACAACCTAATATAGTAGTAACGATATTGTTCCTTATCAGACGTGACAAGTAAACACCCGGATAATGGGGTGTCTTCATTCCAAAATATCAGGCCCCGGTTCGTGGTTGCTGCAGATAAACCGCAAGGTTCGGAGAGCGCTCCGGTTGCAGAGGACCCGGTTACCGGCGCCAGATGTCTTTTTGCGGCACATCAGATTATCCCCAAGCTCGAAGCATTCAGAAAAGAAGTGCAGGGAGTAAAAGAGGCGCAGGATATCGAATATCTCCACAGGTTGCGAGTCGCAGCAAGACGTCTGCGTATCGCCCTTCCCCTTCTTGCACACTGTTATCCGGAAAAAAAATACCAGAAGTGGACATCAGAAATCAAAAAAACTGCCGGGATGCTCGGAGAGGCCCGTGATTTGGATGTCCAGATCGAATTCTTAAAAAAATACCGGAAACAGGTCGCCCAGCGTGAAAAATTACCAGGCACTGTCCCAACGACTCCGGATCATCCGCTTGACGGGGCCATCCGCTACCTGCTCGGCGGCGTCCGTAACCGCCGGACAAATCTCCAGAAATATGTCATTTCCTCGCTCAGGAATTTTGAAAAACAGCATATTATTGAAGAGATACAGGTGGCCATCGTCCAAAGGCTTTCTCCTACCGGGAAGCGGTCAAAAAAGCCATCGATGCGGGGGATCCCTCCCATGGCTGCAGATCATCTCGGGAGAGAGGTCCGGGACCTGCTGTCCTATGAGCCATGGGTCCAATTCCCGGAAGCGGTTGCAGAACATCATGCAATGCGGATCGCCGCGAAAAAACTTCGTTACACCATGGAATTGTATGCACCTCTGTACAGGCTCGGGCTTCGCAAACACACCAGGCGGATCGCAAAATTACAGCAGATCCTTGGTGACCTCCATGACTGTGATGTATGGATTGACAATGTTACCCGGATTGTACTGAGGGAGCGGTCACGGGAACGAAAA
>CAIJED010000138.1 GCA_903819595.1 uncultured Methanomicrobiales archaeon
ATATCGAATTTTCTTCGAGCCGCCATCTGTCAGCGTATTGGCAGACATTTTAATGAAAACGACCTTACGCGCGTTTATTATAAAATAATCTCATTCATCTACCATTATGGAATTCCATAATACTATCACAACTGAAATCGGGAATGGTTACTAAAATGAAAATATTATTGATGTTGCGATATAGCTTAACACGATAAACCGTGTACCATTATATATCCCGGTAAAATTCTTTGTAAATACCTTTCTTATTGTCCCGGTTTTATCAACTTTCCCCGGTATCCACCACCCGAAATATTATGGCCGGACATTTTTTTCTGGAAGGCTGTTCAGGGCATCCTTCCAAAAGTAAAATATTCCCACCACCTTTTTTTTAATTTGGCATCGGTCCTGATATCCCCGGTGGGGATGTTACCTGGAAAAACGAATATCCCGACGGTGCCGTGAAGGATGATTACCTGATATTGGAAATTTCCTGGTCATCTCCTTCTTGTAGGCCGGTCCTGCCAGGTGTTCCTCAACGAAAAAATAACCCCAATGAACCCTCCAGGCCGGGCCATGACGTTGATATTTTTAATCGCCCTGATAGAGTATATCATCCCGGGACTGTGATGGCTGTTATCAAGTACGTGGAGAGGCACAGGAAAGTGCCTCAATCATCCCTGATGAAAATGAAGGGGACCTTTCCCCTGCTTGATCTATTGACACGTTGAATCAGTTGTTAACAGGGAACAGCTCTGCCAGGAAAAATTGCAGGTCCCTCTTCAGGTGATCCCTTTCGTAATGAACATTTTAACCGATACATTCACCTTATTCCCTGACATGTCGACTTGATAGTTACCTGCACTTCTCACACTGACGGTCCGGTTTGTACCACCACCAAAAGTTTTCCCATATCCCTCATCAAGGACAACCGTGCCTGTTGCTTTATCCCTGACAATGATTTCAAACCAGGCATCGGGGCTGATCTGAGGAGTAGTAATATAAACGTCGGCCCGGTTCCCGGCAGAATCATACGACCCGGTTTTACTTTCGTACCATATGGTCCGGCTGTCAATTTTTGGTTTAATATCAAAATTAATAATCATCGGCGGATTTATCAGTTCGTAGGCATAGGCAACAGTATAGTCCCGCAATGACAATTCATTGGAGTAAATTTCCTGGAACACAGGGATGGCCGGGGTAGACACATCCTGGAAAGATAAATTCCTGTATGTGGGACCAGTATTGTATGTCACCGTGTAGGTTGGAACCTGGACCACGTGAGGAGTCGTATCCAGGACGGGGGCAGGTGTCGGGCCCTGGCTTGGTACCCCCTGGTTTTGTCCTCCAGCCGGTGATTGTGGCTGGGGAGTACTTCCTGTTCCGCCCACTATATAACTAGTGCCTCCAGACTGGCTGCTAGCTGGCGCAGATGTATCTTTTGTTGGAACGATACATCCGGATGAACAAACAATCGCCAGAATGAAGAGTATTAGGACAGGATATCTGATGAACCGGATCATTGAGTCTACTTGTTCAGATTCCTATATATTTCTTTAGAACCACCCATTACCGGATCATTAAAGGAGAACCTATCACTCCCCCCTCACCAGTCCCATGAATTAATTTGATCATAGTTATTAGGTTTAAAGGGATAATGGACACTATTAAAAGTTCAAAAACAGGCAGTATTGTGTACACCCGAAAAGAAAATAAATTCAGTTTGAGACTTAACTGGATGTTTTTGTTATTCACGCAAAACCCCATTGATCAGGTCGATAACCAGTGTCGCGGAATTTGTAAGTTTTTTTTTGACCCAGATGCGACGTTCACAGACAGGGCCCCATACCCACAGTTTCATATTTTTATATCCATATCGCCGATCCCCTGCGAATTGGGGGTCTGTCTGAATCGACCCACGATAATTCGGATAACCAATCAGATGAGTATTACCCGAACTATCAATCTACATTCTGTGTTTTCCGCTGAGGGTCATGGAACAGGGTCCATACCTGAGTCCTGATTTCATAGTGATGATTACCTTCGGGATGCAACGACATTCGTCCATCATTCCTTCTACCCCCTGCAGCCGCGTGGTATCCGGATTACCTGCATAGGCATCATTCAAAAAACGAATATTCGCAGAAATTCTACGAAAAAGAATATTACCGGGTTACTTCAAAATAATTGTAGAACCTTGACCCTTGGAATATCATGAGAAAAAACCAAAATACCCTGATTTTTATTATTCTTTTTGCGATACTGGTCACTTGTGCCGGACCAATTTTAATCGTGTCGGGATCAGAGGCAGGGAATTCATCCAGGTTTTCTTACGGAGGAAGTGGGGCCCCTGTCATCATTGATTTTTTTTACAATCCGTCCTGTGAATCATGCCAGAGAGTTCTCCCCATTATCAAACAATATGAAACAAACAACACCGATATCATCGTAAATTACAATAATATTGCTGAGAACCAGTCGAATGTAGAACACTTCCTCCAGGTCCAGAAGGATTCCGGGAATGTAAATTTCCATGTGCCGGTGGTAATCATTAGAGATCAGTTCCTGAATGGTGAGGAAAATATCACCCAGAACCTGGACCTTCTCGTCAAAGAAACACGTGAGAGAGAGAATAATATCACACCATCTGTTTCACCCCAATCCGCATCTGAACCCGTTTCTTCGGTTAATAATTCGGACCAGGGGGGAATTCATTTTTTTTACAATCCGTCCTGTGAGTCATGTCAGAAGGTCCTCCCGTTTATTGAACAGTATGCAAAGAGCCATCCACAAACCCCGATCAAATTGGAGGACCTGTCAAACCAGACAAATATTGAACGGTTCTCGCTGTTCAGGGGTCTTTATCCCGATGAGACATTTCATCTGCCCGTCGTCTTTGTTGGCGATACGTACCTGATGGGCGAAGAAAAAATTCAAGGTGATTTTAATTCCACCGTTGAGTTGTATATGGCAAATCTCTCATCTGGCGAACCTCCGGTAAAAAAAGTTACGGTTGAACAAACATCCTCGATCAACCCCGTTGTCCTTCTCGTCGCCGCCATCGGCGAGGGACTGAATCCCTGTGGGCTACTTGTTCTCGCCCTGCTCCTGGTATCCCTGATGGCAACAAGTACCAGGAAGATGGTTTTTTTTGTGGGCCTGGCATATATCTGTGCCTTTTTTATTGTGAGGCTTTTATCCGGATTTGCTATATTCTCCGTGATCCAGATCCCGGGTATCGCCTCGGCATTTACCCTGGCTGCTGCGGCGATCGCAATTATTGCGGGTGTAATTCAGATTAAGGACGGATTGTTCCGGGAGCAAAAACCCCTGCTTTCAATTCCGGATTCAAAAAAAGGTCTTATCTCCGCATATATGAAAGAGGCCAGTATCCTCGGGGGATTTATTGCGGGTATCCTCGTAGGGATTTATGGGATGGCCTGCACCGCCGGTATTTACATATCCATCCTGGGAATGCTCTATAATGATCTGACATACGGGCTTCTCTATCTTGTTTTATACAATTTCATCGTAATTATTCCCCTGGTTGTGATACTCCTCCTTGTCTTCTTTGGCCTGTCCCCTGAAACGGTAAATGCGTGGAGAGAGGGGAGAAAAAGTCTGTTACGTCTGATGATCGGAATTATCATGGTCCTGATGGGAGTAATTATTCTCATCCCGATGATCTGAATATTTTTCACCCTGAACAGGATACCACTTTTTAGTCCCGGATTTTTAGAGTTGTCAGGGATTCCAAATTCAGATGGTAAGAATACCAGGGGGCCTGAAAAATGGGCGATGGACGTTCTTAACTCATCACCCATGAATTTTGCACGAACAAAACCGTTGATATGGATAACAACGTCTGCAAAAGGTAGTTTCGGGTAGTTTTAATAACATTTTGTGTGGGGCAGTCGACGACTAAAGTACACCTGGTCCTGCCAGGCTTCGCACTGGCGAAAAGTTTCGACTGGGAACAAGAACAAAACAGGTACTATTCCCTGGATAATACCGATCCATAATCCCCGGATTGGAACAGGAGGATTCTCCGTCGTGCAGACAGGGCCGATAACCGGGCATGAACATTGAATTTGAGTATTGATAGATAACATTTTTTCGTTGGATTTGAATCTTCGGAAAAATTAACTTCCTCCGCACCTTTTTTGGTGCAAATTTTTTATTCCCATTCGCCCGGATTGAACGGGCTTTCTCATTACGGGTTTCCCATAACAAAGTATGGTGATACTTATCATCTCCATGAACAGGATGAGGTCAACAGGAACTGTCATGGAACTTTTATGGACAGGCCTTGTCATAACGCTCAAAAGAACCATGCATAAAAATCAGCCTCCCATAACTACCTGACTAATAACAGGTTAATGTACCGTCATTGACTTCCCGGCATGTACCGCTCTTCCGTCTTGTAAAGATGCTTATATCCGTTAAAACGGGGAACATTCATTACGAAATGACCCATTCGCCAAAGCTGTGTAAAGAGTGTGGGGGAAACTGTTGTCGCCATCCCAATATGACGGATGTGGAATTCAACCGCCTGGTGGATGCAATAGGGAAAGAAAAAGCAGGGTTGGCTGTGCCGGAGCGTTTCGGTACCTGGTGGATGTTCCGTGAGAACTGCCCTGGAAAATTACCTGATGGTTGCGTACTGCGATATGATGATCGACCACTCTGTTGTAAAATATACCCGTTCGTTGCCATCCCTGCCATAACAGGTAGTGTAATCGGGCATGAAATCCTCCTTGATATCAGGCATTGCCCACGGTGGAAAGAATTTGGCGAATGTTATGAAGAGGTGAAACAGGAGTTCATCGATCAAAAAACCAATGATCTGGAGAGGCCGCAATCCCCGAAAAAACGAGGCTGGAAACAATATTTAGGAATATCGTAAAACCAATACTCTAAAAAATCCAGGTTCCGGTCGCTATTTTCACATTCAACGATGAAATTTCAACCCGGGAGCCGGAATAATTTGACCAGAAGAAACCCGTTGTTGAAGCCGTCGCTTGAATGTTAAAAATATCGAAATATATCACAAGTCAAGGAAATTTTTATCGCCGGGGGGATCTAGGATGGCGATCTTTTTACCTGTATGGCAGCCACGATTCCCCAAAATAACGCACCATTACGCCAAAGAATGGGTTCAACACCCTCCCCGATCAGTGTAGCTTGACAGGGAACGCTAAATACATCCGGAATACTGGGAAACTGATTATCTGCGAGAAAATGATAGTTTTTTAAAATTCCTCGTTTTATCATAATCTTCTCGCACACGTTCACTCATGAGGTGATTCAGCCAGCCTGATAATAAATTATCCCGGGTAGAAAACCACACCACAGGTCGATATTGACTGCCATCACCGAATTCCCTAAATGAACAAAATCCGATACTTAGCATGAATTTTAAAAAGAAATGGGGGATTATGACCAAGGCCGTGGTCCTGATGTTGATCCTCCTTATACCAAGGACCATTATCGATGTCTTTGGGCTGGATATCGTCCCGATCAATACCATCGTAGGTGCCTTCATTACTGGCGCTATTTTTACGATCGCAATTATTTTCACAGGCACATTTACAGACTTTAAAGAGAGTGAAAAAATCGGTGGTGAACTGGCAGCTGCCCTGAAAGCACTGTACAATGACAGCCGCGTGCTCCTGTTAGCTGACGAAACCCCGGCTGTCGTATTCAGGACTCATGTACGGGATCTTCACCACACGATATACAAATGTTTCATGGAGAATAACTGGAACCTTGGCGACCTGAACCATGATATGAACCGTATTAACAACGACATCAGGACCCTGTCTTATGCGAATGTAGCGCCACCACTGATTGCAAAACTGAGAAATGAACTTGGCGCAATAGACCGGATGGCAAACAGGATTGATGTCATTATCAGGACAGATTTCATCCCTGCTGCGTATGCACTCGCGGAAGTCGCTACCGGGGGAGTGATCCTGTTGCTGTTATTTATCGAGATGGACCCTTATTTTGAAGGAGTGATTATTTTTGCGGTCCTTGCAACGATGCTCATCGGACTTTTACTTCTTATTAAAGATATGGATAACCCGTTCGAATTCGGATCCCACACCTATGCCGATGTTGACATTGAAACCCTCGTCTACCTCGAGTCATATTTTGATTCACAGGATGTTGAAATGGAACAGTTAAATTCGGAAACCATCACAGGCCGATAAAAAGATCGCCTGACAAAAATAGTTCCAAAAAATTTTTCCAAAATACCTGATCTCCCTGGTGGAATCACCTTTTTTGAGAATTGCTGACTGGGGGAAGAGGTATCTCCTAAAATTATTCATCCTCGTCCACGATACCAGCGAATCGATACCGAATATTTCGAATAACTTCAGTGAATTAATCCGTTGATGAGTCCCTGACTATTCTGCAGGAACGAGCTGATATGCCAGGAAATTCCGGAGACACCGATCCCTTGTGGAATCTTTCGTGGAACGACCTTGAGACATGGGTTGGGTCAAAGACCCTTGTCCGTGGCCGGAAGTACATGCGTGAACACCGGGTGGGGGACCTTTCCCGGACGAGCGGGGGCGAGCTTGTTGCATGGGTGACAGGTTCTGAAAATTATGCCACGGCTGTTGCTGCTACCGATGGCAAACTCAGGTCCTGGTGCACCTGCCCGGTTGGAACTTCATGCAAACATGCCGTGGCAACGGTGCTCGAATATTTAGATTCATTAAAAAATGGTGTCCCGGTCAGGACGCCCAGCGACAATGATCCGAGGTTTTCCCTCATCACACGGGCCATGGCAGCTCATGAAACGGACCTGCCCTTTCCCATGTCTCTTCCAAAGGGAGTGCTTTCAGAAATATGCGGTGAAAGCGGATCACGGACCGAGCTTTCCCCAGGAGAGTTGTTACATGCACATTTTGAGAGTCTGCCCAAAGCGGACCTGGTTGTTCTCCTGGATGAATTATGCAATGAATATCCGGAAATCAGGCAGAACATTCTTGCACAACACGTTCTGGATTCAGCTGATCCTAAAACGGTACTGGAAAGCCTGCGTACGGATATTAATGCCCTGGCTATTGGACATGGGGTAGAGGAGCCCTGGGACAGGCTATCGGAAGATCCTGATTATTCCTCCATAAACGAACGGTTTAAAATGCTGCTTGCTTCAGGATTTGCAGATGATGTGGTCAAGTGTGGCCTGGACCTTTTCCGGAATGCCACGATAATGATCGAGGAGTTGGATGAAGACGAGGATGCCATCGTATGGGAGATAATTGCATGCATACAAACGGTCTTTCTGGCACTTGACAAGTCTGCGCTTCCCGTTCCAGAGCGGATGATGTATGTCGCTGATCTCGAGTTTGACGATGATTATGGTCTCTGCCCGCATGATCATGCCTTCTGGAACGGACCATTTACAAAAGATGACTGGAGCAGGTTTGCGGACCTGCTGATTGCCGGGCGCGATGCGGGGCAACATACAGGGGACATGAGTGAGAATTACCGGGTTTACTCCTCTGAAAATTATTATCGGAAACTATTCTCCGCTCTCGATGCTGCAGGTCGATCAGAAGACGCGATACGCATCTGTCTTGAAGCTGCTACAAAACCTGGATATTCCCCGACACTTGTCAGTTACCTTATCCAGTGGAAAAGATATGAAGATGCCCGACAATGGATTGGCAGGGAGAACCAGCGGGAACACCGACATCACGGAACAGATGTGATACTCCATGACTTAATGCGTAAGCTATGGAAGGAGGAAGATGACTGGTTGCATATCGCCGGTCTTCAGGCTGAAGAGTTCCTCACATTCCCCTCGATTCAAGGGTACCGGGAACTGAAAATGGCATCTGAACGGGCAGGTGTCTGGCCGGGGGTGAGTGAGTCACTCATGGATTATCTTGTGCAGGATAAAAAACCTAGATCTTGTATTTCGCAATCAGGAAATGATGAGATAATTATGGGGATGCTGCCCCGGTCAGGAGCGATCAGTCTGAGACCTGAACGAATGGTCCGGGCACCGGCGTATGAACTCCTCCTCGCGATTGCGATCGATGAAAAAGATCCTGATAACGTTCTTGCCTGGTATGACCGGGCGGTTGCGGAAAAAAGGGCCTTCCTGCTCTCGACAGTCCTTTTGGAAGAGATTGCGGATGCACTCATGGAAAAGTACCCGCAACAGGCGCTTACGATCAGGAAACCGATTGTTGAAGCATATCTTAAGGAAACAAAGCCGAAATCCTATGAGTTGGCCATCAAACAAATCAGGAATATTAAGGAAACCCTGGATCACCAGGACCAGCATCCTGCATGGGCACTCTATCTCGCCGAGCTGAAGACGAATCATAAACGCAGGAAGCTGTTCCTTGATATGCTCCTCCTCCTAGACGAGCGCCCGATCGTGCAGCAATGAGGGTAACACCGGGTGTCAACAAGGGGGCAGGGGTGAGGTCACCCACGGGAAAGACACGGGCTTAACGCATTACCCCTTATTTTTGCGGAACCTCTCGATATGGTTGGCATCACATGATTCATTCTACATGAAGAGAGGATATTTGCTTGTTCGATACAGGTCCTCCCGTTTGTATCGTCGTACATTCAGACACCTGTGTTTTTTTGCGGCGTTTATCTTCCCGGTCGCGTTTTCCGGGTGCCATTTCACTCCATCCTCCTCATCATGGAAGCAGCCACATATCCCGTTTCTCGGCGAATTCCCTATCCCATACAGCCATTCACTGTCCAGGGGTGAACTTTCGCTGCAGGAATCGCAGAGGAAGGAGGGTTTTTCGTCCCATTGTTTCTGATAGTATGTTGTTGCTTCTGTCCCACAGACTGAACACTTGCGATGGAGTTTGCAGTTCTGGCCAAGAAGGACCAGCCCATCGCCGGGCGGAGAGATCTTCACACGACGTAACGCGATCACGGTTAAAATGGTGGATGAACCAAAATCATACCTGTACTTGCAGGTATCTCCAGGATACATGACATCTTTCACGTACACATCCATTCCTTCCCCTTCCCCGTCACTATTAAAAGAGATGTTCCCGATGGAAAATGCCGACAGGTGGCCGCAGCACGAGACCCAGACATCCTTGATCAGGCGGTCAAGATCTGAAAGGGTTGTTTTTGGCCCGGCTAACACCGTGAGCCAGAAACGGCGCTTATAGGCATCCATTACCCGGATGAGCAGCCCGGGTTCATCGGGTTCCCCCCATTCCAGCTTTTGCAGGCAGGAATCGAGGTGCCCATCGAACAGAGGTCCTTTCACTTTTTCATGGCAGATAGAGCAGGTCCCGGGAGATTTTGGAGGGATCATGGGAAGCGTTTCGTTATTCGCGGTTTGTTCCGTATCCTCACCGCCGGCCCAGATGCTGATGCGTTCAGCCCAGTCAGGGCTGAAAAATTCTTTGAGATCACCGATCTGGTTGTCCTTCCCGGACCGTTGTTTCACAGACCGGATTTCACGCCGGATATACCGTGTCTTACTGCGTATCGTCAGGCCGCTGGCATGAGAAAATGTTGCAATTTCAGCGGCAGATACAGACATTCCGGGCCCCCTCCTCGGGATACCAATGATCTGGCAGGTGGCATACACCAACCCTCCAGCCCAGATATCGTGCCGACCCCATGAAAGCGGGGGTGGATCGGTATCTCTCCTCACGAGGACGTGAAGAAGCGCAAGGCAGCCATCGCGGATGGGGAGTTCTGGATGTTCATCACAAAATAAGGCACAAAGTTTACCCACATCCTCATAAGCCGTTCTTAACTGGGGCGGAATTTCATCGAACAACGGAGGAGGGTCAGAAGAATCCTCATGTCTGATGATCTCTTCAGCATCCATCAAAAAGATAGCTTTCTGAGTATTGATTCCTGGTACGGGATTTGTGTGTTGTGTCCTTTTCATTCAGCAGCCTCCTTTCACAGATATAGGTAGTACCTTATGGTCGCCTATTAGATCTCTTCTACGATCTTCGATTGGTACAACCATTGTTCACATGGTAGTATAGCACCTGGGTTACCTGGACCAATGAATCATCCATTGGAAATAAAATAACTTCCATTCCAGGACGAGGCCGGGGATTACACCTGGCAGATGAAGTTGCACCTCAGCCTCCCGGCGGGGTTGTGCAAAAAAATGTTGGAAAAAAGAGATGCTGATTTTTGGCTGATTTTCTATACTGCAGTAATTGTCATCCGGAAGGTATTTTCCTGGCCGGTTACCGGTTCCCATGAACGTTTTAATGTCGCAACGATCTGTTGCTGACCCGTTGAATTTGCATTCATTTCCCAGATACGGGTGCCGCCACACCCGGCACAGGTGCCCGATGAGACAAATGAGTTGTCAGTCTGTTTCAACCCCGGTGTCGTGGAAAGATCCCATAGGAACCCCGTTGATCCACCGTTTTCACGAAGTTTGAGGATGATGATACCGCCTTTCTTTACCTGGGCGGTGGTGTTATTGTCCGCTTCGGTAAAGACATACACATCAGAAACCTTCTGGTCTAAAAGGATTGAAACTGGTGACATGGTAGGTGACGTATTTTTATCTGTCATGATATTGACCATTGTCCATGAGCCTTCATAGAAATAAGAGTCTTTGTAGACCGGGCTTCGTGCATAAAGGGAAGTGGTACTGGAAGGAACAGAAACCATTACGTTTCCGTCAATATCGGTTTTCCCTAATAACCGGCCATCCTTCCCATCCAGGTACACTTCTGTACCGGCGACTGTGTACTCGCCATCTTTTGTCCATGTTGTAATGGTCATTTCGGAGACTGGAATATCACAACCCACTGAGATCGGAAGTGAAGCCGAATCAATGCCATCCGGACCTGTCGCACTGAGGGTTACGGTATAATTCCCGTTGTCCATGAAAGTATGAACCGGATTTTGTTCTGTTGCCGCCATTGAACCGTCACCAAAATTCCATGACCAGGATGTTGCATTGCCAGTAGAATTCCCGGTGAACTGGACTGCTAATGGTGCACACCCTTCACTCACATTTGCCGTAATAGATGCAACCGTGGGATTGGCCGGACCCGATACGGTAATTTTCGCAACTTGTGCGGATACAAATTTAAAGTTCATGTCTTGTATGGTTAAGTTAACGACATATAACCCGGCTTTCGTATAGGTATGGCTTGTTGAGTGAGGGTTACCACTGGAATTAGTACCATCCCCAAAGTTCCACTGGCAAAACGTCGACCAGGTCCTTGATGTATCCTTAAACTGAACAGTTAACGGTGCAGCCCCCTCAGTTGGTGACGCAGTTGCAGACACAATTTTTACCTGTAGCGGACTTGAAACCGGAGAATAACTTGTACTGAATGGTTCGGCGGATAATACCGGTTGGATGAACACAATTCCAATCACAAGCAATACCAGTAGGAGTAATTTATTTTGAGAAATCATTTTGAAAACCACCCATTTTTAGATTTTGCTACCAGATCAATCGATACGCCACAATTTAAAGATGATGGAAGATAGATATCGTTGTTCCAGCGCAAAAATCCCCCTGCCATCCTGAACTCGGTTTCTGGGAGGTTGAAACCGCATCATTGCGGGATTTCCCCCAGCAGTTCCGAACATTCGAAATCGTCCGCAACAGCGACAATACAGTCTCTATCTTTACAACTGACGTCGATCCGGCAGTCAGAAACGGGTCAATCGCGGAAATGTCACGCTCGTATGCCATTGCCTCCCACATGATCTTCAATAATTCCGTAACGGAGTTGCCAACCGGCTCGTACAATGCAGAGCTGATCAAACAACTGACGCCGGAAATGCAGGTCCGGATCCAGGGTTATGGGCACTGACTGAACTGATCATTTTTGATATCATTCATAGGAGTTACGCAGTTGACCAAAAGATCTTTATATTTTGTTGTATAATATAAAATAATACTAATAATTGAGGAGAGTGAAAAATGGTTTCCCCTCGTTGCAGTGACATTGAATACATTAATTTCCTCATCGCTTCATCCCAGGTTTTCACCTGCACCGAAGCCTCCCAATGTCACCCATTATCAGAGGATGGTCCTGCGCATGATGCTTATACTCGACTTCTCATGAGACAGCCTCCCGACACGGTCGCGTTATGGAATGAAGTCGAAAAAAGCATTGATCGGAAAAATGGATTTCTTGTTCTTGATGATTCAACTTTGGATAAGCC
>CAIJED010000139.1 GCA_903819595.1 uncultured Methanomicrobiales archaeon
AGGCAAAATTTGTAGAAGTTGATCAAAACGATCTTAATGAACTTGGGTTTGAATGGCTTGTAAGCAAACCTGCAACCCTCACAAATCTAAACCGTGATCGCTATGGACAGCCCACAAGCACCACGTTCAATCAGAATGACCCGCTTATGCGTTACGCCGACACTGTATCACCCACTTGGACCAATGGTGGCGACATCGTCGCAAATGTCACCCACCATGCCGACAATGGCGTCACATATCAGGCCATAGTTCATGCCCTCGAAGTATCCGATGCAACCGACATACTCTCAACACCCAGGGTTACCGTGAAAAGTGGAGAAGAAGCCACCATAAGAATGATAACTGACATATATCTGCCAGAGTCCTGGAGCCCAGCATCGTATCTACCAGCCGGAACAGCAACCCAGGTGATTGATATTTTCATACCTTCCGTGCCTCAATTAGGCGAGCCGACCGAAATGGGGGTCACGATGAGAGTGACCCCAACCGTTGATGCCGACGCTTATACGATAGCACTTGATCTGTTGCCTATGACGCAGGAACTTGTCGGATGGATAGACTATAGCTATCAGGTTCCCTCTCCCACCGGGCAAACCTACACGAATATAGTCCGTATGCCCATAATCGAAAGGAGAACAATTCAGACTCCCATGCAGATTTACGACGGAGAAACCGTTGTCATGGGAGGAATCAACAGGGACGCAAATGGAACAATAGACGACCAGATACCAGTTCTCGGAGAAATACCCATTATCGGAAGACTATTCCAGTCCCAAGTAGAAAACAACACAAAAAGGAACCTGTTGATATTCACTACCGTCAGACTTGTCCAACCTGACGGTTCTCCATACAGGGCAAGAGAAATTCCCGGCCTTCCACCCTTTTCGCAATGAGATGATGCGATTGCATCGTTTTGTTTCGGGATAAATACGTTTTGAGTAGCCGGTTGAATTATTCTTTTATGGATCCACTACAGCAAAGTGCATTACGGTCTTAGATATAATCTTGTCATCCACTGCGATGAAACCCTCTCCGCGTCCGAACCTGGAATTCCCCTCGGGCAGATCAACTTCGATCCTAAGCTGATCGCCCGGAAATACCGGATGCATATATTCAGATTCATCTATTGACATGAAATATGCTATTTTCCCCTCGTTTTCCGGACGGGAAAGCTTGGAGACGCATCCGGACTGTGCAATTATCTCCGACTGGATCGCCCCCGGCAAAACCGCATAGTCTGGTGAATACCCGTGGAATATAGGCTCGTTTATGGACGTATTTTTAACCGCTATCACATGTGCCCCCTCCATGGAAACGATATAGTCAACAAGGAGAAAAGGATATCTATGCGGAATGATTGACATTATCTTGTTCACATCCATCGCTATATCGCTTGTCTTGTCGAATTCATTGAACTTCGGCATTTTGTCTGGACAGATTTTCGGTCTTACGGAAAGTATCATGTTCGCCTGACACGTTATACCTGAATTGCTGGTATTCTCGGCATAGATTTCAGCGGTGTCGGAATCAACATTCCTGACCTCTATGTTTATCATAAGCCTGTCGCCAGGAAATGCAGGTTTCCTGAATTTCACCCTCTTGAGAGATTTTATATATATATCGTTGTTACCATCGGGATCCAGCCGGCTTTTCACGGCGATTTCGCCCACTTGCTGCATCGCCTCAACCTGCAAAACACCAGGCATTATTGGATGCCCGGGAAAATGACCCTGGAAAAATTCCTCGTTGAAAGTAAGATTCTTCAGCCC
>CAIJED010000140.1 GCA_903819595.1 uncultured Methanomicrobiales archaeon
CAGTACTGGTTGACGAAACAGCTCTTCTCTTGTATACCCGAGCCGGCGGGTGACGGTCTCATTCGTGTGGAGGATGCGTCCCTGCTCATCAAGTACGTAAAGGAACTCATCAATGGTATCAAAAAACGTCTCAAAATTATGCCGGGCCTGTTTAACCGCTTCCTCCGCCAGGTTACGGTCACGGTTCAGCAATGTAATTGCAACCTGGTCGGCAAGCTGGCAGGCAAATGCGATCTCATCGCTCTCCCAGTGATGCGGACGGTCAACATGCTCAAAACAGAGGACACCAAGATTCTTACCGGAGATCCGTATCACCGAATCCAGCATTGAGGTAATGTGATTCGGTATCATGTAGCTCTCCACGTATCCCGCGGTGCGGGGGTCGGTCAGGGAATCGTGGGCATCGATGTACAATGCCTCGCTTAAAGCGTCAAACTCGTTCCCAAATTCATGACGTTTCAGTACACCGTTGCAGGAGTGGCGGCCATACGAGGCCTCATACAGGTCTATGCACCGCAGTTCATCCCCGTTGCTGCTAAACAACCACACGCCAGCCCTTTCCACACCAAGCACGGTTGACATCACGGTTGTAAGATTAACGGATAATCCATGTACATCTCCTGAAAGCAGGTGCGGTGAGAAGGATATCCTGGCAAGCGCCGCGTGCTGCTCCTGGGTCCGTTTCAACGTGGCCACAAGATTTTCATTTGTCCGCTTACGCTCGGTGATATCGCTGGCGCTTCCCTCGCCACCAATGATCATGCCGGCTTCGTTGTGTAAAGGGACTGCATTAATAATATGCCAACGCCAGGAACCGTCCGCATGCAGCACCCGGTACTCAATACCCGGTTGTCGTTCTCCCGTTGCGATCATACGCTGTAGATATTCCAGGCACATCCCGATATCATCAGGATGAACAAATTTTTGGAAAGATTTTCCAATCACCTCGGTCACCGGGTGCCCGAGCAACGTCGTCCAGCCAGGGGAGACAAAGGTGAATAAATGTTCTGTGTTCATCGTAAAGATGATATCATGGCTGTTCTCGATCAGGAGGCGGAATTTCTCCTCTGATGTTTCAAGACGGCGTTTCTCTCCTTCACTACGCCGCTGGAATAAAGCAGAAACCAGTACAAGAAGGACGAGGAGGAGTGTTGCAATAAGCGTGGACAGGCTGGCTTCGAAAATCATCCTATTCCAGTTTTGCGCATCGACATCCATGCCGAAAACCGCAATCACCCGACCGGTTGAAGGATCGGTTACAGGGATAAACCCACTTATCCAGGTTCCCCAGCGGTCCGTATACGGGCCTTCATCAGCCTTATTCCCTGTCGCAAACACAGACCGGATAACGGTCGGTGCTTCGGTGTATTCCTGGCCAGGGGGAGAATAGTCCGCTGATTTCGGGGGTTCCGAGTCTGCATAAATGAAGATTGCACCATCTTCCCGTTGTCCCATCACGTAGGCAAAACGGATCTCAGGATCGGATGCCCGAATCTTCCCGAGCTGCCCTTTCAGTTCCAGGTATTCCGGGGACATAAGGTCGGTCGCGGACCCACCCAGTGATGCAACCTGTCCGGCAGATATCCCCGATTCTGCGATGCTTGCTTTTGTAAGCAGACCTGCTCGCAGGGACTGGTCCTGCTGCTGGGCAGACCAGACAGTAAGAATTACCCCGGAGATAAGGATGCATACGGCGATGATCTGCCACCACTGGATATCCCGTTTCATCATGTCCTACCCGCCATATGCGCAACCAATCCCGTACACGTCCGGATGGCGGGTGCCTTTTCCCCTGCGGTCATCAGTTCTTCCCCCTGTCCGTTTCCGTCATCCGCCACGCTCCTTTCGGCACCGTCATCTCGAACCGTGCCCCCTTCCCCGGCTCACCGGTTTCGGTGATCTTGATGCCGGTTATCAAAAGAATCTCCCGTGATAAGGCTAAGCCAAGCCCGGTGTTCTTGCCAAAGCCCCGTTCGAAGATCTTTTCTTTCTCCGCAGCAACGACACCATCGCCATCATCTTCGCACACGATCAGATAGTCATCACCGGATTCCAGCACAGAGAACCGGATGGTCGTGATCTTCCCGCCATACCGGACCGCATTATCCATCAGGTTGTAACAGACCTTGACAACAAGCGGGTCGGCGAACACTTCTGCTCCGGCAGGGAGGTCGTTCTTCACCTCAACCTTTCTGAGCGGGGCTTGCTTTGCCGCTGTGTCTACAAGTGTTCGGCAGTCCTGCCATGTGGGAGCGTGAACACCGATCTCCTCGTATTCCTTGGTGAACTGGATCATCGCGGCGATCCGTTTGGCAGCGGTTGAAACCTTCACAAAATATTCATTGAATGTAGGATCGGTCTGTTTCTTTTTGAGAATGGTTAGGAAGCCCATCAACACGGTCATCTGGTTGTTGATGTCATGCCGGGTGATCGATGAGAGGAGGCTGAGTTTCCGGTTTACCTGGCGGATTACGTCTTCTGCTTGTTTTCGTTCGGTGATATCCCTGAATAAGGAGAGCATCACTTTCTGGTTGTTCAGGGTAAACACATGCGTACTGATCTCGATCGGAATTTTTTCCCCGTCCTTCCTGACCAGGATTCTTTCAAATACAAGGTACCCCGGTTCCATTATTTTTTGTGTATAACCCACGGCCTCATTCCATTCGCCGGGATCATCGAGATCCTTTGGTGACAGCGTGAGCATCTCTTCCCTGGTATAACCGGAGATCATGCAAGCGTTCATATTCACCTCGGTGAAATGTGACGGCATCCCGTCGGGTGTAAACCCGAGGACGGTAATCGCATCAATTGCGTTCTCGAAAATCTCCCGGAATCTCTCTTCACTCTCCCGCAGTGCCTCTTCCACCTGTTTACGCTCAGTGATATCCGTCAGGACCAGGAGCGTGGCAGGAGAGTTGTGATACTGGATCGAGGTCCCATTCACAATCACGGATCTACGGCATCCATCGCGGTTGAGGATATCGATCTCATAGGGTGGGACATCGTCCCCCTCCCTGTACTTGGTCATCCGGGAAACCAGGTCATTACGGTGCTCTTCGGCAACATATAATAACAGTGACTTCCCGACCAACATAC
>CAIJED010000141.1 GCA_903819595.1 uncultured Methanomicrobiales archaeon
AGCGGTGAAGGTATGTGCGATATGGGGCCTGTATATTTCCCTGCCACAGCGTGAGGCTGGTTTCTCCTTATCCCCGCCTCTACCAGGAACTAAATTTTCACCAGGAGCACAAAGAGCTTTTTTTTGTTCCGTTTGAATTTTTCAGGTAAACTGGCACAATACACATCGGCAGTATTCCGGACCTTCACCTATAAGGTCAATCTCTAATCTCCGGGAGGGGCACATACTCCGAATCCGGACGACCCTCCCAGATCTTCACATCATCTTCCAGGCGGGCTTTTTTCACTCTTTCTATCATATCTTTTAGAAGGTCGTCATACGTCTGACCGGCCCCTCCATTTCTCCAAGCATTTTCCAAACTGTTTCGGACACAGGAATCCGCTTTACAGCAGGCATGATGATAAAACGCTAATGATGCAAAGCCTCATGCTTAACCAATGAAAAACAACATGATTTTCGCCATCCCAATACCTAAATGGGTAGAGCAGGTTGTCATAATTTTGGAGTTAAACTCCGGGGATAAAACTAACCTTTGAATTGCCATCGAAGGCTGAACTGCGACCTGGATCGCGTATGGAAAATCGACCTTCAAGGAAAATTCATCTACCCATATCATTTTGGAAGGGATCAGATATGACGACAAACTATCAGGTTGCCGCTGGTCTTGATGTTCATAAAAGGTTTATCCAAGCGACAATTCTTTGGATTAACGAAACCAAGAAACAGCGACAGTTTCCAAGAACTCATGAAGGGTTACTTGGACTGAAAGATTGGATTATCGAACATAAATGTGATGTGGTCGCATGTGAATCCACATCTGATTTCTGGGTCTGTATCTACGATATTTTAATTTCACATGTCCTGGTAATCGTTGGGAATGCACATGACATCAAAGTTATGGCGCATAAAAAGACGGACAAGATCGACGCTGAGAAGATTGCTCTTCTGGCGTTAAAAGGAATGATCGCCCCGTCACGTGTCATGCCACGATATCACCGTGATTTCAGAAAACTGGTTAGATTGAGACACTTCCTAGTAGGAAAGCGAACAGACATCAAAAATCGGATCCATAGCATTCTTGATGGAGAACTCTTCCAGCTCTCGCTGATTTTCAGTGACATGTTTGGTGTTTCTGGACAGCGGATAATGGAAGGGATCCAAAGAGGTTCATCTGTTGAGCAAATTCTCCAATCCATACCCCCGTGGGTACTGGCAAAGAAAGAAAATGAACTTCGAGCACTTATCGAACAGAACGTGTCCCCCAATGCAATGATACAACTGGGTCACTGTCTGCGAGTTGTCAGACAGCTTGATGAAGAGATTGAGATGCTCACTGATGAGGCCCTTACTTATGTTCTCCAAAAATATCCTCGAGAGTATACAATTCTAAAATCAGTTCCTGGTATTGGTAATATCGCTGCTATAACCCTTATCGCAGAGATTGGGAATTTCAGAGATTTTATATCCGGGAATAAACTAGCCAGTTGGATTGGAATTGTTCCAAAAGTGTATCAATCCGCTAATCACATCGTAAAGTGTTCAATCACGAAAAGAGGTTCACGCATTGCGAGATGGATAATGACAGAAGTAGCTCATGCCGCCATTCGGCAACGGAAGAATGTTTTCCGTGAATGGTATGAAGAAAAGAAAGCCGTGATAGGATCTGGCAAAGCTATCATTGCTGTGGCTCGAAAGATGACCACCATAATCTGGCACCTTATAGTCAATGATGAAGAATTCATTAACAAATACAATGAACCGGAACAGCCAAAATCCAAAAAGGTTCATACCATCCATATTCCAGTATCAAAAAACTACACGGTTGAACAGGTTCTTGCCCTGGTAGCAGATGCAATAAATTTCCTCAATAAATCAGATCCTGATCCAATCTGATTAATCAGATCCTTGTGATCTTATAGAGTGTCCGAAGATTGGTGGATCGTTAGAGCGGAAGCTATTGAGGCCAATCCCCTTTTTCCACTAGAAATTTACGTTTTGCTTATCCATATGATATTCAACTTGTTAGATTGGTAGACAAAACATCTCGTATTACACCCTATAGGTCTTGTCTGATCCGTCTTCACCGTATGATATCGCACTTCTTGTACGGGGGTTTTTCATGGGAAATTTTAAAGTTTAAAAAAAAATGATCCGGTACGTTTAGAACAACTTGCAAAAAAGATCGAGTATCTTACAGAACACCCGGAAATGGGAAAACCACTTCGTAACCAGTTGAAAGGCAAATAGCGAGTACATATCTGACCCTATGTTCTTCTCTAGACAATTGACCCATCTCAAGATTGTATTATGTTGTTAAAATTCAAACCTCATGATGAGGTCTACTCCTGATTTGATCTCATGAGTCAAATGGTTAAACCCGAATTCCCTTGTTTAATATCTTTTTTGCTCACAAGGGAGTCCATAGATTACGCAGGATTTTACTCGCCGCAACTGCGAAACGTCGGCTTCATAAAACCCGGGAGTCCGCTGAACTGATACTATTTCTTTAAGTGGGAGCTTAAACCCTAAAACTCCATACGGTGATTCCTGCCATCCGCACCGATTGCACCTGCGGGTGCATACAGACGTGGTATGGTCAGGTTTTTTGAAACCAAAACGCTTTTGTTTTGCGACGGCGTCAACGGGGGTTGAGGACAATTGCCTTTTCACGATATGAGTGTGCCAGAATCATGGATAATGTAGAGGATCGGAGTTTCCTTTTTACAGAAATGATCCTTACATTACCTAATTTTCCGTACCTGACAATGAGTTTACGATCTTACATAACACGATTTTCTGATCTTATAACGTATTTCGTCAAAACCCGTGGCATTCATAAAAAAGCATAAACAATATCATCACCGGATTTTCAGAATATGTCCAGTATGGATTCTCGACCCCGGTATAACGTTTCCGTTCGATTTCAGCCTTGCGATCGCAAAAGAATCTGCCTGTTCTTTCCTTCTCCCTGGAAGGCTCTTGCTTGTCTTTATGATTAAGTTTAACATAGCAAAGGACAACAAAATTGTGATATACTGACGCAGTATAAGCAACCTGGGAGTATACGAGGTTGCCAAATCCCACCCAAATCCTAAGAAAAAAGGGGGAACCCTTGATGGAATCCAAACTGACCGCTATTGAACTTACAGGAACTGTCAATGAAGATCACCAGTTGCAACTGGACGACGTCCTTCCCATATCAGTCCCAAAACATGTGCGGGTAATTGTCCTGTATTCGTCGGATGATGAATGGGATGACAATGAATGGTTGCATGCGGCCAGCCTCAGTCCAGCTTTTGACTTTCTAAAAGACTCTGAAGAGGAGATCTATACGCTGATTGACGGGAAGCCATATCATGACGAAGCATAAAGTTGTTCTTGTTTCATTTCCCTTTGATGATCTCTCCAGTACTAAAGTTCGTCCAGCTGTTTGCCTTACTGACCTGATTGGACCGCATGAACATATTATTCTGGCTTTCATTACAAGCCTTGGTTCCAGCCAATCCGCTGAAAACCGATCTGGTCATTGACTCAGGTGACCCTGATTTTGCGTCAACAGGGTTGCGGGTCTCATCCACACTTCAACTGCATCGCTTGTTAACGGTTACAAAATCAATGTTGCGGCGTGAATTAGGTACATTGTCACCGGAGATGCAGATTCAGGTGCAGGAACGGCTCCGGAAACTATTTGATTTGAATTAGTCGGCTATTGACCAATTTGACATGAGAATCCCTCCTGGTTCTTATCAGGAAGATCTGTGAAGGTAGTTCTCGTGGGTGTTTTTTATAATGACTATTCTCCCAATTTAGGGTGGCCCACATTTCCCGGAATGGATGAATCAACCCCATTTCTGAAAATTACATTGCATTAAAACACAAACCGGGCTGAAACGAAATTACTTTTTGAGTGTCTTTTTTGTTCGTGGATAAAAATTATGTGGTGGGTTATGATGTTGCGGGGTAAATCAGGGGTCTTGGATAAACAATATGATGGGGGCTGCAGCCCCCAAACCCCCGCATTAAAGATTGTTCCCACCCCCTGATGGAGGTCGGCGTGACACCTCGTCGGGTCGCGCCAGGGGCAAGGGGTTTTCCCTGATATCATATTCACCTGACTTTTCACCCGGGATCCAACCATTTTCTGATGAAACTTCTTCCCCATGATGAGGGGACGGGATTGATACAATGAAATCTCCTAAAACTGGAGAAGAGTCAAAATAATGGCAGAAAGTTAAAGTTGTTGATCAGTAATCTCAATTTTCCCCCGTATCACCAGCATAACAATAATATCTCACGATCACTATCTATGCATATGAATTCCTCCTCACGGATTATCCTTGATCCATCGGTACTTGCCGGTAAACCCATTATTCAGGGAACAAGGATCTCTGTTGATCAAATTCTCGACCTTCTTGGATCGGGATGGCCGGAATCCTCAATTCTGGAAGAGTATCCCGGGTTGGAACGTGAGGACATCCTTGCGTGCATCAGGTATGCACAGGAAATTATCCGCTCAGAACGGGTATACCCTACGTTTCATGAGGAAAAGATTGCCGGATGAGACTTCTTGCTGATGAGAATGTTCCCGCTTCCGTTGTCAGGACTCTTGAGAATGAGGGACACGACATCCGGTGGATACGGATTGAATCCCCTGGTATTTCTGACATTGAGGTAATCCGGGTCGCTTACCAGGAAGAGCGGATCATCCTGACCTACGACAAGGATTTCGGCGAACTCGTTGTAAAGGACAACCGGTATCCTTCCTATGGGATTATTCTTTTCAGGTTGTCCCGGATGGATCCATATCAGATGGCAGGATATATCATGGATGTCCTCGGATCACGCAAGGATTGGGCGGGACACTTTTCAGTAGTTGAGGAAGACAGGATCAGGATGAGGGAACTTTAAAACCATCTACATTCGGGTCGTCGGGTCGCGCCAGGGGCAAGGGTTTTTCCTGATATTGTATTCACCTGACTTTTCACCCGGGATCCAACCATTTTCTGATGAAACTCTTCCCCATGATGAGGGGACGAAATTGATACAATGAAATCTCCTAAAACGGGAGAAGAGTCATTTTTAAAAATCGGTTATTAGTAATCCTCAACATTTAATTCATCATCCCGCCTGAGTGTATATCTATGGCAGAAGCGTTTACCTCCCAAAAAAATACACCTGCCCTTTCGGGAAAGCCTGCAAGGACAACCATTCAGGTGTCTCCCGTAACCAAAGATAAACTGGATCTGATAAAAAAGGAAGCCAATGTGGAAACCTACGAGGAAGCGATCCTGTTTTTGTTCAGGAAACACCGGAAATCACGTCCCTCTGCTGCAGGGACACACCCTGGGATCGGTCCCTTTGTAAGGGAGGAGGATGATCCATATCGGACTCCTCATTGATACCCGGGACTTAATGGGTTGAATATTATTGAGACCGAACAACCCTGAAATTATGGCATATATCGATGGTGATGAAGACCTCTACATTTCTTCGATTACCCTGACGGAACTATTGCGGTCTCTTATTCCAAAAGTCGGAGAGGATGAAGCTGACGAATGTATAGAAGATATTCTCTATAGAAGTCTACCCATACCGGTGTCACAAGAAATTGCAATTCTTGCAGGGAAGTTCAAGTATAAAGGATTCAAGGGAGGAACGGCTGATGCCATTATTTTAGCAACCGCCCATATCGGCAATCACAAGATTGTTACTGGCGATTTGCACTTCAAAGGTCTTCCGGATGTCCTGTTTGTCAAACGCAACTGACCACTTTTTTTTATCCGGGAGAAACGGGGTTGTTCCGGGAGACAGCGGCCATATTCAGGAGCGAGGTGGTAAACATAATTAAACCTTTTCTTCTCAAAAACCCCTTTCGATCTGCCGGTAATTTTTCACATCTGCACGGACAATAGTTGTCCCATTCGGAATTGTAAAGGTCAACAGTGAGACCTCCATGTCCGCGGGACTGGAATCCATTGACCAGGCTGCTGATGATAAAACCTGCACCCCCTGTTATGAGTATTTTTTTCGCCTGCATGAATAATCAACATAAATCTTTTTTATCAGAACACCGGCTACGATCGCACCATCCTGCAAAATTACTCAGAGGATTCCTTTCTCTTCGTACAGTGTGATCAGTTCACGTTTCCCCAGGGTGCAGTCTACCAGGTCATTCAACTCCTGGCGGGAGAGACTGAGCTGTTCTGCCATGATCCCAAGCAACCGGTCGCTTATCTCTTTCTTACCATAGCTGATCCATGTACGGATCGATGTATCCCTGCCGTCGAAGATAAATGTCAGTTTGATGTGGCCGGACATTTTCGAAGAAAAACCCCTCCTCTTGAGTGCTTTGAGGATATTGTGGTTCATTCGCGAACCCAATCAGATCGCCTCAGTAAAGAGGGAGAGCAATGAATTTCGGAAATGGAGTGCCCCGGGA
>CAIJED010000142.1 GCA_903819595.1 uncultured Methanomicrobiales archaeon
CTTCGTAGGGTCACAAAGATACTGGATGAAAATGTCTAGAGGATATTTCCATATTACAGAAAAGAAAAAAAAACGAACAACTAAAAAAACCAACAAGAAGAAGAAGATCATAAAAAAAGTGCCTAAGGAGAATCAATAATATTCTCCAGACGCAATAAAGGGGTCCCTCAAGCAACAACTCAAACAATGAAACAAGAGCTCATCCAAAGAACCTATGTCATCATTCTGTACTCAGTATTTCCTTTTTCTTCTGTAATCTGATCTGACATTGGATATCAGAGAAAAGGAATTTTAAATCCTGAAAATAAACGAAAGTTACAGAAAGGAATAACACATCTTCAGAAGGCAAAAAGAGCATTAATAACTTTAAAATCATAGAAATCATTTCACCATGTTCAGGAAAGACAGTTTTTATTATACTCTTTTCCAATTTCAGGAATCACAGGAAAAGAGAAACGGGAAATGTTATGTTTTTATCAATCAACCATCTTAGTGATACTATGAACCCGGAACATGTACAACCGATCCCAATAACTACCGGTGTAATTACCGTTTCAAGTACAAGAAATTCAGAAACTGATTCCAGTGGAAAGCTGATTACATCACATCTCATTCAGGCAGGATATCCCATGAACCATTATGTGATTGTAACTGATCAGATGAACGTCATTCGGGAAGCTGTAATTTCCGGCCTGAAACAATGTGATTGCCTGATAATAAATGGTGGAACAGGGTTAACATCAGATGACTGTACCATTGAGGCAGTTGAACCTCTCTATGAAAAGAAAATTGATGGATTCGGTGAGCTTTTCAGAATGAAAAGTTATGAAGAGATCGGAACCTCAGCAATGCTTTCCCGGGCGAGTGCCGGGATCATCCGGAAACATGTTGTCTTCTGCCTTCCTGGTTCGAACGCGGCGGTGAAACTTGCGATGACCTCCCTAATCATCCCTGAGCTCCGGCATATTCTTACTCATGCAAAGAAATGAGAAAAGATCCTGAACACCATCGACACGTTCGGAATGACAATTCCTGATTATCATATCCTTTTATAAAAAAGAGGATACCGTAGAAAAAGCCCACACTGAGGAGTTCAGTTGATCAGTCCCAGCAGGAAAATACATTGCCGCTCCCCCCCTCAACAACAAGATTATTTATATACATCAAGAAGTGCAACCCTTTCGAGGATAAGATCCCGTAACCGATTTTTCCCTGTTACCGCAATTTCATCATTGGTGATACCAAACCAGGGAACCAGAAGATTCATTTTCTCTTCTGAAATCTGTTCCCAATCTTCATCTGAAATGGCCATAACCGTTAACAGGTCAGACCATACGCCGGGATTTACCGGGAAGATGCAGATATAGCAGTGATTTGACCCCTGGCGAACCCCGAATTTTATCGCGTCCAGGCATTGGCGGGACCCTGAGGCATACAGGAGAGCCTCAATTTCAAATGAACCGGAAATACAGGTGCTTTGTTTTTGAGCTCTTTTCGCATGAAGCATTGCAGAAATGACATGTTCCTGTCCTGCCATAAGATCTGCATTGAAACAAACAATAGAAACACAATTCCGTTGGGAAATATCACGCAACCAGGAGAGGAAGTGTTCCATATCCCCGACC
The DNA here is from genome assembly GCA_903819595.1 of uncultured Methanomicrobiales archaeon. Taxonomy (GTDB): domain Archaea; phylum Halobacteriota; class Methanomicrobia; order Methanomicrobiales; family Methanospirillaceae; genus CAIKOD01. Next base: position 1,626 of record CAIJED010000142.1, read on the forward strand.
TGAAAACAGGCCTGCCTGATCTCAAAGTCAATATCCCGATTGTCATTACCAGCCAAAATATTCAGATGACCCGTGTTGTCAGAAGTATCCATCATGTCCCCCCTGATTGTATATCCGAAGTGTCAAAAACCTGCTAATCCACAAAATAGGATAAGGTGGATTGCTTTTTGCGAGCGGTTGCCCTTGCCCCGGATTCTTTTACATCTCCTGAATTCTTATCACTCTGCCTTTTCACCGCGCTAAACAGCTGGTCTGCCACCCCTCTCCCAAGTATTTGGGAAACCCTGTCAAATCCCGCCGCCTGCAGGTTTTCGGGTGATGAAATCCCGCTGTTAAAAAGCCGACGTGCTCGTACACGACCAATATTTCTGATTTTTACCAGTGGCAATAATTCCCGTTTAACTCCATATTTCATACAGTATTCAAGTTCCCGGACCTGCTGATAGAAAGAAGGTGCAAACATCGGGGTAAGCCTTGATGTGGCATGGAGGAGCCAGTTCACGCTTTCAACCATCGAATAAATATCTCCGGGGCCAACGGAATACCGTTCGCAGATCACTGTATCTGATAGTTCGTTCGCCCAGTCCCGGAGGAGCATGGTTGTTTTTAAGCCTCTGAAAAATCCCTCCTCCCCATCCTCAGGTACCGTGAGCCAGAGATCTTCATCCAGATCAACGAGGAAGCGTTCGAGGTACGGGATGTCCTTGTTACTGACGTACAGATTGTACATATCAGGTGTACTGCAAATCAGCTGGAGGAGCGCGACGTCAGAATATTCCTCAGCAGAACTGATACCGTGCACGATGGTCTGGGCACCATTCGGGTTAATAAATAACCGGGAGACGAGGGACCCATACTGTGTTGCCGAAACGATCCCACCATTTTCAGCAATCATTTCAGTTTCCAGGAGAAAAGCAAGCACCTTTCCGATAACACGAGGGATTACCCGGCTCTGTTTATGCTGGTAGAGGAAAAAGGTCCGATCCATAAAAGTGGAAATCTCTTCACGGGACCGAACAAAGCCGGAAGCGATCAGTGAAAGGATATGAGTACAGAGGGTACTTTCGGTCCCGCACTGGGAATAGACATCTTCCGCAGGAGCATCGATATACCATTCGAACAATGCCTCTACATCCTGGTCGTCTTTCGCAATCAGGACCGCCTCACCATATGGATCGAGATGGGGACGACCGGCACGACCGGCCATCTGGTGATATTCTCTTACAGGAATCGGGACCATACCCTCTCCGGAAGTGAAGCGGCGATAATCCCTGATGATTACCCTTCTTGCAGGCATGTTGAGTCCGGCAGCTAAGGTAGGTGTGGATGAGATACACCTGATATGTCCTTTCCGGAACCCTTCCTCAACAACCGTCCTGGCCTCGCGTTTCAGACCCGCATGATGGAACGCAGCACCGGATTCGACACATGCGGCAAGTAATTTATCATTATCCGTTTCCGCTAGTTTTGTTAATCTGTCTGATAATTCCTTCAGTGCGGAATTTTCCAATTGAAAAGCAGAAGCGGCCCGCTTCGCAAAAGCCTCAGCATTCTTCCTCGAAGAGACGAAGACAAGACACTGGCCACCTTCTGAAATTGTGTCCATGCAGAGGTTGAGGTCATCAAACTTCGATACACATTCTACTGTCCGGAAAGACTCGTGAAACTTAATCCTGCCATTATAAAATACACCCGGGCGGAGATCAACAGGTCTCCATTCACTGGTAACAAGCTCCGCGTCCATCCAGCGGGCGAGGACGCCGGGGTTCCCGATAGTTGCACTCAGGGCGATAATCTGCATCTCTGGGTTGCGATACCTCATTTTCGTAATGACCATCTCAAGGGTGGCGCCACGGTCGGGAGAATCGATTAGGTGAACCTCATCGACAACAAGAAGTGAAATGTCTTTAAGCCAGGGTGCACTGTTCCGGATGAGGGAGTCTACCTTCTCGCTCGTTGCAACGATGATATCATTTTTTCCCAGTGATTCGTCCCGCCGGTCAAAATCTCCCGTGGATATTCCTACACGGACATCTTTGCGGGAAAATTCCTCAAATTTTTCACTTGCCAACGCCTTGAGGGGAACAATATACAGGCATTTACCAGATTCCCCGACATGATGGTGCATTGCCATCTCGGCAACAAGGGTCTTCCCGCTTGCGGTAGGGATAGCCACAAGGAGATTTTTCCGCTTAAACATCCCCTTATGGATACACTCTGCCTGAGGTGGGTACAGGTCAGAGATCCCGGCCTTTTGGTAGTAATCTTTGAGATGCCCTGATATTGGTAATTCTTTGATTTTCATCGGTCACAACCATTGCCAGGTGGGGTGAAATGCAGCCGGTTGCCCCCATGAACCCGACCCCATTGATTCCACTGTAATAACATCCCAGTTTAGTTAAATTGATCAACAGAGTTTAAATAACCTGTATTATGTTCCAGTTGAAATGCCACTGCCGGATACCTGGTATCGATTATTATCTTCAATGATTTGAAAAACTACAGAGAAATAAAAATTAGTAATAATAACTGATAACGTCCTGCTTTAATTCACGCTTCTTCTTTTCCAGGAAAGAGAAGACATTTTCGTGAGGGACGCCCTGGATTAGCATATCAATTGCAGTCCGGGCAATCTTGATATGCTCCGGTAATCCGATAAGGGCAATGGTTTTTCCAAATACTGATAAAGAGACCTGTGTCATATCTTCGATCTGCTCCCTCGACTTCCCGTCTTTTCCAATGATACGGCCCCGGATGCGATCCAGCTGGTTCGGTGTATCTGCGATTGCGGACAAATCGATTACATCAAAGAGTAAATCCTCATCATCGAGAAGGCAAAAGGCACGTTCCGGAGAAAACCCCCGGTTAATTGCGTTAATGGTCTCGATCGCACGGAGGGCCCCGAGTGCCTCTTCGCCCTCGACCCGGACCATTCCCTCCTTACTGTCGATCGTTATCTGGGCCCCGGATTTTTCCTCCAGTTTTTTTTTCGTCGATCCTTCCTTTCCAATCAATGCTCCGATCCGGCTTCCTGAAACTTTTATTTCCTGCATCATGATTCATCACTCCTTTTTCCCTGTTGTTCTGTATCAACCATGTCCGGGAAGACAAGACCTGTAATCCTTGTAAAAAGTTCTCGTTCATCCCTCAATTCGCAGCGGGAGGAGAAGAAATGATTGATGTTCGCAATATCCCGCTTAAGGAATGAAAATGCTCTCGGGTGATCTATTGTAACCGATTGTCCCATGTCGATAACAACTGGCCGATCACCGAAAAGGATGTTAAACTCGCTGAGATCTGCATGGACAAGCCCGGCTTTTTTGTATAAATCGGCCATGAATGAAATGATCTCTTCATAGGTGCCCGCGGGGTCCCCAAGGTGAACATTCCGCAACTGAGGGAACGGCCGCCCATCAGATCCGACGAACTCCATGATGAGGATATTACGGTCCCAGACATAGGGTTCAGGAACACAAAGTCCTGCTTCGTGCGCCCGTTTCAGATTTGAAAATTCTTTTTTCGCCCAGGCAAAAATCAGGTCCTTTCGTGACTTTCGCATCCCGGAAAACCGCCGGTCTCCAAGGATGTACTCATTCATCGTGTTGAAATTTGCCGTCCTTATCCGGTAAATCTTGATAGCGACGTTCGTCCCTTCCCGGTCAGCAAGAAAGACATTTGCTTCTTTTCCCGTGCTGATCGACCCACCGATGGCTGAGATCCATTTTTTATGGACCAGCTTGTACAATGCGAGAAGTGTAATTTCGTCGAACACATCGTCCCGGACTTTGAGCTGATCGGCATCTTTGATCCTGATACCGAGCCTGTCAACTTCGCGATCGAAGTTAAACTCTTTTTCAGGGTGGTCTCTATCCATGTCATTCTCCGAATGGTTAATGGACATAATCGCGGACAGGGGCAAGGATCTCCGCGAGGTAATTTCCGAGAGTCTTTTTCAAGTCAGCCGGGTGAATCTCTCCTGTCCGGTATGCTTCGTGGAGTGTACTGTAGTTATCGAATTCCCGATCCCCACCAAATTTCTCCGGTCGTCTGACTGTTACTGAAGGCACACGGGGAAAGACATGGTACTGGAACATCTGGAGAACCGCGTTGTCTTCGCATTCCGGGGGACAGAATGCCTTCTGGCACTTCTTATTAATGACATCCTCGGTATCTGCCACTGAGATGTAATTACCACTTGATGAGGACATTTTTTTACCGTCAAGCCCGTTCAGGATGGGGGTATGGATACAGACCGGTGAAGAGTATCCGGCATTGATAAGGTGTTCCCTTGCGAGCATATGGATCTTTCTCTGGTCAATCCCACCGACAGCCGCATCCACACCGAGCATCGCGATATCAACCATCTGCATAATCGGGTAGATCATCTGTGACACGGTTGGGGCCTCCATCTGGCGGCCGACTTCATCCATGCTTCTCGTCGCACGATTCAGGGTGATCTGCTGGGAGAGCCGGAGCATCAGAAGCTCATATTCCGGGTTCAGCTGAAGTTCTGAGCCGAGAACAAATGTCACGTCGTTCAGCCCGAGCCCCTCAAAACAACGGCGGTTGTAGTCAGCGAGTTCCCGGACCTCTTCCATTGTCCCCTTGCGGTTCAGGAACGCATGGAGGTCGGCGAGCAGTACAACGACTTCGAATCCTGCGTCTTTTAAGTCACGGAGTTTATTCACGGTCACCAGGTGACCGAGATGGATCTCTCCACTCGGTTCATACCCGGCATATACACGTTTTTTGGGCTTTTCAAGGAGTATTTTTAGTTCTTCGTCAGTGACGACTTCTACCGTATTCCGTGTCGCCAGTGCATACGAGTCCATCAGGTATCATAGGTGATGAAGGGAGTTAATGGTTATTCTAAATCGCAGTAAACCCAAGCGCCTCGTTAGTCATACTGATTGATGTGGCAGGGTCCCTGACTGACCCGATCATGGCCCGTATTGCATCGATGTTCTCGACAACGACATCCGCCTCCTGGTGAATTGCCTGGAACAGGTAGAGCTCGTTGTCGACCACAGCAACCGAATCTTCAAAAATTCCGTTTTCCCAGAGGTCGGAACGGCTGCGACCGAGGTCCATCACGTATTCCTTGAGCTCCGCGGTACTGGTAATACCGGTGGACTTTCGTACAAGTCCCATCCGGGGATGTTTTTCGATGATCTTTAAAATATCCTCGCGGGTTGCCGGTTTTTTTAGGTCCATGGTGATCGCATGCATGTGCATCATTGTCGTCGGTACGATCATGGCCATTGTCACGATAGGAATATGGGGGAGAACCGTCTGGACATCCGGGCCGTGGTGGCTCGGGATGGTCACCGGGTTCAGGACGACTGCATCAATCGGTCCTTTTTTTATCTCACCCGGGTCTGAACCACGTCGTACCATTACTGCCCGGACCTTTTCAACACCATAGGCCAGGTCCATTGCGTGGATGATCCGGCAGAGCCCGGTTGTATTGCAGGAGACCACCCTGGTAAACTGGCGCCCGATTGCATCCTTGTAATTACAATCGGAATTGAAGGAAAATCCCGCCACTTCATGCTCCTCGCCCCCCTGGTAAATCGCTTTTACCCCGTTCCGTTCATAGAGTGGCTTGTTTTTTGCACCCACATCGCCAGGTGTCGCATCGATGATGATATCCGCCTTCGCAAGCATTTCCTCCACACTACCGGCGACTGATAACCCCACTTTTTCGAATGCACTTTTCTTTGAAATATCGGCGATATAGAGTGGATACCCCCTTGATTTCGCAATAAATGCGTCAGCATTTGGGCGGGTTTTCGAGACGCCCACTACGTTCATATCAGGCTGGGCGGCTACTGCATCGGCAACCCTTTTTCCAATTGTCCCATATCCATTGATTGCAACTTTTATCATAACATGAGGAAATGCAGAATAAAATTATATAAACCTAACCTTTTGTCTACCGGTAATTTCTGCGGCAGGTATTACTGGCGAGACACGTTTTTGGAATGATATGGGGGGTGATCCCGGGAAGACCCAGGTCACCGGGACTCCTGGACCACTATCAGGATTATGAAACCTGGATAACAGCCAGAATGAGCGGGAAATAGCCATATTTATGAATCCTTATGGGGATATAGGACAAAATATGGCCAAATACTGGTGCAATTCAGGTAAAATCTCTGTATTTCGTAATATTTTATCGAGGATAGAAACGGGGCGATATCCGGGCGATTTAAACGAACATAGGCGGACTATTCCATGTGGGGTGTTATGATTAATACCCCCAGGTAAGATTGGCCCTATAATTCGGGCGCAAAACAGTCCGTTTTTGTCAGATTTGACCAAAAGAGGAACCATCTATGAAAAGCTCAAGTCCTGTCGTCTATGAACGTGTAGTTCCTAAGCAATTCCTTGATGTTACCGGTACAACCTAACTTTAAGATTCTCATCAATCGCGTCACATGTTCAGGCGAACGGTGAGTTGGAGAAGGGGGTGAATGGTTTTACTTCTGCCGGAAAAAAAGTTAAGAAGTCAATTCACGAAGTATCTACCTCTACCCTGAATGTTGCCAAGGATTTATGACAGAATTATTTTTTGTCCATTCAGCCCTTTCCCGGGGTCAAAAAAAGGGCCTGGTTATTTTGCGTCTATAAATTTTCCATAATTTTGTAATCTGGATAAAAATCCGTCAGGTGTCGAGATATCATGCTGCCATTGTTGAATCCAAGTCATATCAAGCGTCATTTCGCGTAAATTCAGATGGGAAAAATACGTTCCGTTCTCTTCTAAAAATGGTAGTATGGTATCTGATCGATGATACCTGAAGGAATCAATGTTCAGGGCTGAAATAATAGATA
>CAIJED010000143.1 GCA_903819595.1 uncultured Methanomicrobiales archaeon
AAAAATAATCGTCACTCAGAAAAATTCAGGATCGCCTCGAATCCCCAAACCAACAATGCCCCGCCAGCCATTCAAACATCCATAGAAATGTTCTTCTCCTTTCAATCAAGATGTATGATTGCCCAACGGGGCAGGAACTACCAGAACATGGCTGACTTTATCCAGAAAGCAAATGTAAAGCGTTCGGTCCGTACTATCACGACCCCGATCGCCAGTGTCGCCGCATTGAACACCCTTGTCCAGGGAGCCATCGATACCAACGCATTCGAGTGTGTTGACCATGTGGTTGCCGGTGTAACCATCGCCGGTATTACCCGTGGCACGCAGTCGTTCGGCATCAACGTGGTGTACGAAAATCCGACCACCCTGAAGAACATGGGGACATCAACGGCAAAGGCATCAACCGTCGCAGGCTATGCCGCAGCCGCCACCGCACTTGTCGGAAACACCGCACTTGCAACCGCAATCGGCGGGACTGCAATCGAGAACACGGAAGCGGAAGGGTATTCCATCCAGCTGAAGTGCCACGACGCGAACGGCGAAGATTATACCGTCACCTTCACCCGGAAGGCAATCTCCATCTCCTCGTACGAGGATGCGGCCATTGTCACCCGCGTGGACACCTGGGCTGACACAAAGCCCGCACTCGCCTAGACGGGAGTAAATTCGGCAGGGGTTCCGGGGCAGTCTTCGTTCCTTTCGTGAAACCCCATAACCCCCCTGTCTTTTTACGAGGTGATCAAGGATGGATGTGGAACTTCTCGTGGTTGTTCTTGCGGTAGTGCTCCCGCTGTACCCTTCGTTGTTCGTGATCTATGAACGGATCGGGAAATACGAGGTCATTTGTGCAGAGTTCGAGGCACTTCGCGAAGAACACCAGAAATCAAAGGAGGTATATCATGGGACCAGAATTAACTAATCTTTTCGAACTTGCTGTTGCGCTTGTTTGTGCTATGTTTGCATATGTGCAGCACCGGAGGGCAACGAGTGCAATCGTTGAGACACAGCAGGCACAGCAGACAACTGAAAACGTATTGAACTTCTTCGACCAGACCGACGACACGGTGACCATCGCACCGCCCGAAGTCCAGGGCCGTTCATTTAAGATGAGCCAGGCCTCAAAAGATTGGATTACCTCCGACCGGAGACCAGAGGAACGCGAGAGTTTACTACGGCAGGTCGCAGAGGCTGAAAGCAAACGGCTGGGTGTGTACACAATTTCTGTGCCATCGGTATGGTACAATATTGAATATGGGATACCATCCGGTTCGGGAGGCTCGGGGAAAGGGGTCCCGACATGAACCGCCTGACAAAAAGGAGAAAACTGCTCATCGGCGGCTGTGTGTTCGCAGCTGTTGTATTAGGCGTGGCTTGTACCGGGATCACCCCGGCCCAGGCTGCGACGGTAGATGTGGCCTTCATGGGATCTTCTGACCAGTCACTTGTCGGGTCGTCTGATATGACTTGGGTCGTATCAAACGGCGACCTTGGATCGGTCCCACCCCTTGCTATCGGGCAGGAAGTACTGAGTGGCGGTTACCAGGACGGTTACATTCTCACCGGCCCTTCGCAGTACGAGAGCTCGCAGGTGCTGAACAATTCCGATATCGTCCACTTCGATACGGTAAGCCAGGTGAAGTCCACCGGGCCGAGCTTCTATGAAGAGAGCATGATGCAGCACTCTGCCGGGGCTGCTGCTTCCGGCGTGACCTGTGGTGTTGATTCACTCGATGCAGAGGGTGCGAACTTTACCGCGACGCCGTATTGTGAGACGGTTGTTGTACACTCTCTGTTTATGGCTGATGACCTGGCGTATCGCTCGGTTGGGTCTGTTGATCAGGCGGATTTAGAGATGCCTGATTCGTTTAGCTTTGTGGCTATTGGGTCTGGGTCGGGTTTCGGATCGATGAGCTTCGGTTCGCGAAGTCTGGCGGGGATTGGTACGACTACTGAGCTCGGGTATGTGAATTCGATAGGTAAGGACCTCATGGCCAATGGCCGGTTCAACATCGGGGAGGACGTGCGG
>CAIJED010000144.1 GCA_903819595.1 uncultured Methanomicrobiales archaeon
AATCTAATGAATGTTGAGTCTGTTCCAAAATTACTCTTAACACTCGCCATTATCCCCGACAACTCATCACCATCTGCAAACGCTAAAAAAGGATAAAAAAAACACGTAAGTGCAAACAACATAACACTGACCATCTTTTTACTGATATCATCCACAGAGCCGGTCAGTTCATTAAATATCCTGAGCGTATCAACAAGGGCTGCATTCCCATCCTTCACCGCTATCCCCGCGTGGGCCATCGCATTCGCGGCGTCCTGGCTCTTCTTCTGAAGACCCAAAATCATTTCTCCGATATTTTGTGCTGACTGGCGGGAACCCTGGGCGAGAGATTTTACCTCACTTGCAACAACCGCGAAGCCTCTTCCTGCCTCGCCGGCACGAGCCGCCTCAATCGCTGCGTTAAGGGCAAGGAGATTTGTCTGATTAGCGAGATCTGATATAATTCCGACAATTTTTCCAATCTCATCCATCTGTGACTTGATCTCGGCAATAAGTTCATCAACTTCCTTTGAGGTCTTGGTAATACTCTCCATCCCCTTTTCAGCTCTTCCTGCGTGTGTAATACCTTCCTTCGCGAGCTGATTGGTCTTGTTCGACAGGACAGCTACGGCCTCGGCGTTTGACGAAACTTCGGAGACAGTTTTGGTTAAATCTTCCATCGTGCGAAGGACCTGGGTAATACCTTCATCACTCCGTTCCGCATTCAGCTTCGTATCCTCCGCGTTTTTGGTGATCATCTCTGCGCCCCGGCTCACATCACTGACACCGGTCGATGCCTGGTCAGCTTCGGTCAGGAGGTCGTTCATCTTGATATTGACGAGTGCAAGTGACTGGGACACGTTAACCGATATCTTGTTGAGGGCCTCTTTCAAAATCACCAGGTCACCCTGGATATTCAATTCAGGGTTGATTCCTACGGAGAAGTCGCCTGATGCATAATTGTCAGCGACCCGGTTTATCTCCATGATGGCATCTTCTATTCTCCTGCCAATGTTGTTAAGCGCTGATTTAAACTGGACAAAATCCCCTGAAACAGTGATGCGATCGTCAAACCGGGCCGAAAAAATACATTGCGCCAGTTGGTCAGATAATCGCATGGCCTCATGGACCGGGCCGATAACTGCATCGAGCGTGTCGTTGACACCTTGCACAACTTTGGCAAAGTCCCCCTGGTGGCGTGATGCATCCGCCCGTGCGTCGAGCCTTCCCTGAACCGCTGCCCCGGAGAGTTGGCGCATGTCGTCAACAAGGAGACCGACCGCCACGATACACTGGTTGAGATTGTTCTTGATCTCGTTAAAATCTCCACGGTAGTCGCCGGTTATTCTTGGGGGAATATCACCCTTCGAGATCCGGTCGACATACTCTGCCGCGACGTTCAGGGGTCCGATAACCGCATCAAGCGTATCATTGATACCTTTCACAACTTTGGCAAAGTCCCCCTGGTGACGTGATGTATCGGCCCGTGCATCAAGCCTGCCATCGACTGCCGCGAGGGAGAGCATCTGAGTATCTTCAACAAGGAGACCGACCGCCACGATACACTGGTTGAGGTTGTTCTTGATCTCATTGAAGTCACCACGGTAGTTATCGGTTATTCTTGGGGGGATATCGCCCTTCGAGATCCGGTCAACATACTCAGCCGCGACATTCAGGGGCCCGATAACCGCATCGAGGGTATCATTGACACCTTTCACAACTTTGGCAAAGTCCCCCTGGTGGCGTGATGCATCCGCCCGTGCGTCGAGCCTGCCTTCTACGGTCGCGTTTGTCAGCATTCGGGTGTCTTCAATGAGCAGGTTAACGGCATCAATACACTGGTTAAGATTGTTTTTAATCTCATTGAAGTCCCCGTAGTAAGTCTCTTTTATCTTCGGCGGGATATCGCCCTTTGAGATCCGATCGACATACTCTGCCGCGACGTTCAGGGGCCCGATAACCACATCGAGGGTGCGGTTGATACCGTGGGCAATTTCAAAGAAATCTCCCGTATAATTTTCCTCCTTTGTCCTCGCCGAGAGGTTTCCTTTCTCAGACTCTGCAGAAACCGTAAGAATATCCTTAATTGCCCTTTTCTGGTCGGTTATGTTATTGTAGACGGTCAGGATACTGGTAAGAGCGCCTCTGGCGTCAACGAGAGGTATATTGTACCGCTCAACGACTCGTTCACCGGAAGGGAACTGGATCACCGCTTCCCCCTTGCTTGCCAGCCCGGTCTTCACGGTATCTGCGACACTCTGCCCGGACTGGGCATGATAGTTAAAATCCGTAATGGTGAGGCGTGCGGCCTGCTCTTTTGAGAAGCCGGTAAGGTCCACGAATGCCTTGTTAAATGAGGTCACTGTCAGATTTTTGTCCCATAGAAGAATTGGCATCGGGTTCTGCTGGACGATTGCCTCAGACTGCTTTTGCAGGCGTTCAACCTCGGCCATTTTATTCTCGATTTCAGTGACTTCATTATAAATAATATAAACATTTTTTACCTGCCCTTTCTCATCCAGGAACGGTATAATATTTCGGTTGATGATGTGGGTGCCATTTGTGGCAACAAATGCTGCATGGGCGTGTACAGATTTTTTCAATGTGAGTGCATCTGAAAGACCCTGCCCCTCGTCGTAGAGGTAATCCAGCATCTTTTTGTCTTTAAAATTCCGGAAGTCCATCCCACGAAGTTTCTCATCAGGAAAATTTACAATCTTACAGAAAGCATCGTTCATGTCAATGATGTTAAACTGAGGATCAATGATGACCTGGGCGACATGACTTTTATCAAACATTGAACGGTAAAGTTTGACTTCTGAATTCAGTCGTTCGTTCTCTTTCTGGCAATCTTCAATATTTTTTTCGCTGACTGTCATGTTCTGCGCCCTCAATTACTATCCATATTTATTTGTGTCTCAAATCTACTTGCCGGATCAATGACATTTCCATATTACACTCCAGGGTTATAAGAACTCTATTGCCGGCTTTTATTTCCCAGTGATAACCAGGTTCACAATCCGGACGATATTATCGCACTCGTAATCAGTCCCCTGATCCTTGAAAAATCCAAGAACAGGTTATCTTTTGCGGATACACTCACGTTGAGGAAACATCGAACTGATTATGACAACTATGAAGGTACCCTGTTTACTTTATCTTCAAATGATTGTTTAAAACACAGGTAAGTGATTATCCCGGTTCCGGGAATTCCTCTTGATCATGGGCATAATCATCAGCAGGACAGGAAGATCATGGAAAGGGGACATGTTCGGTATGAAGATGCCACTTCTGACCTGAAAGCACATTGCTGGTTCCTGACGGTACATCCTGGTTGTCCTTCTGTTGAACTTTGTCATGGTCCCGGCCATCATTTTTCATGCGGATATCATTGCTCTTTCCCCCCCTCCATTGCCCTGAACATCTCCGCAACTGCCAGGCCATGTGATGGTCCGTATCCCCCTTCAAGGATGAACGCAAGCGGGCCCCCGGCACATTCGCATAACAGCCGCGTCATCTCGCCAAAATCTGCGGGACAGAGGCCCATATCCCCAAGCGGGTCATCAATAAGACAGTCCTGCCCAGCCGATACGATAATGATATCTGGCTCATATTGTCGCAGTTTTGGGATAATACGATGTTGGAATGCAGCCCGGTATTCATAAGCAGTTGACCCCGGAGGTAACGGGATATTCAGTGTGAACCCCTTACCAGCCCCGGTGCCGGTGTCATCCGGGTTTCCGGTACCGGGGAAATGGTATGCCTGGTGAACAGAGCAGTACAGCACCTGTGGGGAGTCATAAAAAATTTCCTGGGTCCCATTACCGTGATGCACGTCCCAGTCAACAATGGCAACCCTATCACATTGCAAAAGTGCATACGATGCAGCAATTGCGGCATTGTTGAATATACAAAATCCCATCGCATGCCCTGTGTCTGCATGATGCCCCGGAGGCCGGACCAGCGCAAAGCAATGATTGCCTGAAAATACCCGCTGAACTGCGATAATTGCCGAACCAGCCGCCAACCGGGCAATATCGTAGGAGTTACAGGTAATATACGTGTCAGAGTCGAGGTAGAGGCATTCCCCAGGCAGGCATTCCCGACTCCGTTCTGCTACCAGCTCAATATAGTTCTCATCATGGGATCGTGCCAGGTCTTTTTGTGAGGCAATTCCAGGATCAATCACCGGCATATCTTTTGGAATACCCGTCATTGCACATAGCAGCCTTGACTGGGACTCCGGGTGACCGGCACAATCATGTCCGGAAAAGACTGTCCCGGTAACCACCTCACGTGGGAACATTCTTAAATGCCCTATTATCTATCCAACGTAATGAACATTCCGGAGGGCCCAGTGGGAACCATGGTTTTCATCCAAAAAAAGATGGTGAGTCAACGGGTAATCCCGACAGATGCATCAATATCAGGGGCTGTGAGTTTAATGGCCGAATTTATTCGGCAATATATCCGAGTTCCCGAAGACAGTCGGCTATTCGATCCTCCACATCAGGGGAATCCCAATTGATGGTCCGTTCTCTCCTTTCCCAGGCAGATTGTAACTCTTTATCACTGGTATGCAAGGCATAGGTCCCTGTCACGGTTCCGAGGAATTTCCTGTTTTGGGAATACACCCGGAAAACCACGCACCGGTAGAACTTACACTGGGGTGCACTGGTCTTGTGGATGGTACAGACGACCCGCACCCCATCAGGCCGAAGAAATCGGCAGGCAGACGGGTATCCCTGAATCCAGGCCCTTTCAAGGAAGAGTTCCCGTTTATCCTCGTCAACCATTGCAAAAAAAGGTGTCCCGGTAGAAACAGAACTGCACTCAAATTCAAAAGGACCGATCTCACGTTCAATTTCAATATAATCCCCCATGTGCATGCAACACGTGCCACACTGTTTACAATTGAATGCCATTTAAATCGCGGGATCCTCCTTGCAAAATAATATTTTCAGGGATTTTACCCCCGAATACACAATTTTCAGGTTCATATGTACCTCATCATGGACCCTAATACTCACCTGATTGTCTGCCAGATCGCGAACACAAATTCGAGTGCAATGAGAATAATAATAACCCATTCCAGGTTGTTAGAATGCTGGATCCTCACTTCATCAGATAACATAGAGTAGGTCTCCTGGATGACTTCGATCTTCCTACTCACACTGTCACTCCACTGGCGGCTCCGGCTTACCTTAAGTACCATGTCATACACGCGGGCATAATAGACGTCCTCTGTCACTTTGATCAGGTTATTTACCTTTTCGATAATCTCTGATATCTCTGCAGAGGTCCTCATCTGATCAGCCATAATTGCGTGGTACTGCCTGCTCCGGCGGAACCCCGGTAGTTTGTCAGCAAGGTCGATGTCATCGTACATCTTTCCCATCTGGCGTGTCAGTTCACGGTCATAATACCGGAGTTCAAGGACCTGCACGTTCGCAAATTCTATCAGGTCAATAATATCGGTAGGGTTTTCAGGTTCACACAACAGGGCAGAATCCCATGACAGGATGGCCTGGTCATCGGTGCGGTAAGAAAGAGAATTCCGGGTAATTTCCTCGCGCATCTGGGGAGAAATATTGCCACGCTCACCGGTCATCAGGGTGACCGGGTCGATAGCATGGTCAATCCCATCCATTACGTAGATGGTGTAGTCCTCATAAAAATCGAAATCAATAGTCATATCTTTTTGATATGGACGGAGGATATCCCCGATTGTTGTCAGGTATTGCTGGAAAATATCTGCCATGCCATTCTGGCCATAAAAGAGGATCGCGGTATCCACCAGGTCGGTCACCGGGGATACCCTGTTTTCGTACACAAAGCACAGGCTGATCGCCCCGATATCATAGACTTTTGCAATAACACCAAAATCATAGTCCCGGTTGCCCCTGTGTACCTGGACGGTATCCATCCGGAGCATGAGAGGTGGTTCCTCCATCATGATCGATTTGGGCTGGACACGTTGAAAACTGGCACGACCTAAGGAATAATTTGCTGCCAGCGCTTCAGCAAGGGATTTCTCCAGTCGTTCAAGATTAATTTCCCTTCCGATATCATATATCCGGTAATAGCGGCACGAATACATGCGACAATTCCTCCTTTTCCTGTTGACTTGCGAAAGAGTCAACAGTTATCTTAATAGTTATTACTCACTTCAGGTAGATACCAATTTTCGTCAATGTCATGGGAGTAGCGGCTATCCGCGGTCTCACATCGTGTTCTGTATCCTGATATGTCTCCATCCATCGGGTGAAAACAGGTGATACCAAAACGATAGCCGTAACTTCTTTATCCCAGTGAAAAAACCCCTGTTTTTTTTCCTTGGTCCGGCGCCCCCACAAGTAACATATTCCGGATTTTTTACATCACCCGACAAATCCCGGATTGTTCGCAAAATTGCAAGGGTACAGGGCAGTCAGCATCGCACGAGAGGTTCACTGTGAAAAAAGCCTCTGCGGTATGAGAGGTCGCCCCGGAACGTTGACGGGTGTAACAGAAAAAAATCGTTGATACACCTCCTATCGAAACCATTATATCTCAATGAATAATTCCCTAATACAGAGGCAGTCATATGCTTGAAGTTCTGAAATGTAATGTATGCGGAAAAATAGTCATGGTTATCCACAATGGAGCAGGTGTGTCAGTCTGCTGTAACCAGCCGATGGAACTGCAGATTGAAAAGGCGCAAGACCCGGGAACAGAGAAACACCTGCCGATGATAGAAAAGACTGCGAAAGGGATCACGGTGAAAGTCGGGTCAGTTCCTCACCCGATGGAAGGAGAACATTATATTGAATGGATCGAAGTGGCATCAGGTAATTACCTCTATGTTAAGGGCCTTTCGCCGGGTGACACACCGGAAGCGGAATTTCCACTCAGTTCTACTGATGTCAAAGCCCGTTCTTATTGTAATAAACATGGCCTGTGGTCAAATAAACCCAAAAAATATTAAATTTTCTTACATCTCCGGTCTTTCCCACCGGTGTTGAGCATAGTGCGAGATCCTGCCGGGCATCCTTGATTACCCTCCGATAGGGCTCCTCCTTCTTACCAGGCCTTCAATTCTAATGCCATGCAAGCTGGTTAAGAGAAGCCAGGTACACATGATATCGCGGGCGTGGGTGTTTTCCGACCAGCGTACCAACCAGGTTCTAAAATCGTCACCAGATCTCAGACCCCACCCATTTATCCGGTCATCACTCACTATTTCGTTTAGGTACCTGGCGGAAAGTAGGTGGTGCACTGCTCGAATTGATCCTTGCAATAATCCTGTCAATTGGAATCGGGGTACTCGCCGCAGTCCTCGGAGTCGGAGGGGGGTTCCTGATGGTCCCGGTCTTTACTCTCCTGTTTGGACTTGACCAGAAGATGGCTGTCGGGACGAGTATCGCAGTAATTGTTGCAACATCCTTATCAGGATCGTTCTCTTTCGCCCGACAGGGGAGGATATTCTACAGGGCCGCCATCGTTATGATTATTCCGGGTATGATCGGAGCGGTCATTGGGGGTTATGTCACCACTCTGTTACCCGGATCATGGCTTGCCATGGTCTTCTCCGGGGTAATCATCCTCTTTGCGGTGGCGATGCTTTCCGGTGACCGTACCCTGGTTTTCCCGATAACGATTGGGCCGTCATTTAACGAAGAATGCAGGGACCGGTTTTCCACCTGCGTTACGATGAGGATGTATTACCTTCACCTGGTTTTCTGGGGGACACTATCAGGACTGATCGGTGCCGTGTGTGGCCTTGGGGGCGGGGTTGTCAATGTACCGGCCCTTTTCATTCTCGGTATGCCCATCCATTTTGCCGCTGCCAGTTCGACGTTCATTATCTTTTTTACATCCCTCTCTGGCGCAGCCGTTCATCTTGCACTGGGGCATATTATCCCGTGGCTCGCGCTCATATTTGCCGCAGGTGGTTTTTTCGGAGCTCAGATCGGATCCCGGCTCGTCCCAGGGATCCCGGCGGAATCCTTAAAGAAAATCATTGGCGTAATGTTTATCCTAATCGCAGTGGGCACGATTGTTAAGACGATTTTCTTCTGATTTTTTCGGACAGCCGGTTCAGACTGATCATATAACGATAACCATTCTAACAGGTTATCACTCGCAATTTTGTATTCAAAAGATGTGTGGAGCAGGATTTATCCAGGACATGCACGCGCACTGGTCAGGTACACGGATATGAAGGATCTGGCAAAAAATTATTCGTGGAACATATGGGGAAATCCATTTGCATTTCTCCGCCCGATCCAATAAGGATCCCGCCGTGGTGATTGCAGCAAGATTCATGATTTCAATGTGTGGTATGCCCTCTTTGCCCGGTGAGCGGATCGCCAGGGATTCTTGCCAGAACAATTTCCACTTCAGAACAGTCCTCTACGGCCTGGATGTATGTTTAAATATGGCCCGGTCAGGTCGGGCCCACCTTATGAACGGGTAACCATGACCCCCTGGTAATAATGGCCCAGCCAGACAAATTCCGCTCATCGGGGGACTTCTCATTCGTTTGAACACCTGCCAGACACCACAGATTTTGTGGGAGAAATTCTCCTTAACATTTTTTTAGTGTGACCTGGTGAAGGAACCTTGCAACAAGATTAACCAGGGGCATGTCGTAATTAAATCATGCCAGATTCATTTTTTTCTTCCAATTCTAATACGGGTTCCAGCGGTGGAATCAATAAAAAAGCTCATTCGTCCTCGTCACCGAATAGTAAATTCTGTTGCCACATCCTGCAATTCCATTGATTTAATTGAATTGGTAGTGGCTGTTCCGGGTGATTGCAAAAAAAAGAATGTTCCTATTTTCTATTCATGATGTATACACCTGCAATGCCCAATGCCAATATAAATGGAACGAGGGTCCCAGGCGACTTTGTCGGCGTTGGCGTGGTTGTTACCGGCGCAGTTGTTGCGGTTGTAACCGGTGTAGTAATAACTGGTGCAGTAGTAGGTAGCGGTGTCGGTATTACATCACGTATGGTGTAGAGATTTACGTTGTCGATATATCCTTCTGCAGCAGTATCGGTATTCCCATAGATCCCGATGGATGAGATCATGAGCCGGTTCAGGGTATGTAATTCCTGCCCGAAACTCACAAAGTATCCCCAGACCAAAGTCTGGTTATTTTTATAACTGACTTTCATATCCGCGTTCATCAGTTCTTTATTGTACTTCAGAATGACATGGTACGTCTCGTTATCGTCAAACCTCGTTGTGGGACCACCATAGGAGTCATGATAACTGCTCACTTCTGCCAGGTTATTGTTCTGGGTGATCACCTGGAGCCACATCAGCTTCCCATTTTTCTTGTTGGTAAATTTTGACAGAACATTCGTACCACGGGAAATATCCATCTCGCCACTACCCATACCGAACTGGAATGAGAGTTCAGGGTCGGTCCTTACCGGGTAAAAATCGTATTCAAGCGTGAAAGATTCTTCATCATAATCCAAGGGGACAAATGCGTAGCCTCCGGTACCGGGCTGAATTAGATAGTGGTACATTTCCTTTGAAGGATCCCAATAATAGCGGGTTGGATTATTCGTCTGCCATAAAGGGTTTGTTGTGAAGTTGGTCGAATAGATGATTACTTTCTCTGTTGACGCGGATGGAGAAGGTGTATCCGCGGCAGATACAGGGAAGGTCAGGACCATCCCAAAGATAATAAGTACGAATGTAATTGCAAACAATCTGTTCTTCATGGATTTTGACCTCCGGCCAGCGTGATTATCAAACTCCCGGGTATACAGGGAAACCAGTTGCCAGCGCATTGGGGCAACAGGGAGCTTTGCCAGCACCGGGATATGTCGTTGTTCTTATTGAGACGACATTTCCCATATGCGTATTGGATGCAACCTTTTGTCGTATAACTATTTCGGAACAGGAATCAGTGAAATGGCGGCGACCGCGATTCTCTCATCAGAACGCCCGACTACATCCCTTCTGAATGGCGGTTAAATTTAAAAAATACTCACCGGATCCTCTTACACCAGTTACCCATATTTTTCTTATTGCGATAGATTGACCGCATTATGTCAGCTTCCAGGACTCAGCCCCACCTTTATAGAACACAGATCCGATCGATTTTGAAAAGACCATTCTGCCGGTTGAGTCGGGTTTGAAATTCCTGATAACGACCTGCTGCCCTGGGCTGATAAGTCTCCTCTGCCCATCCGCAAAGAACACCGTTGTACTGTCTCCTGCAGGGATGATCAGCGTTATTGATGAACGGTAATTACTGTATCCCGTGATACCGATGTCATTAACAATTCCTTTACTGGCAAGGACTCCATTAACATACAAGTCCACCTGGTTAAAGCTGAATCCGGTGATAGCAGAAGAGGACCCATCAATCGCCCCCGGTGAAGGGTCCATGATAACAAGCTGAATGTCATCACCGGATACAAACCTGAAAATTTTACCTCCTATTTTGACCCACGAGTCAGCAGAGGTAACCGTGCAGGCGATATAACCTTCAGGAGCGAGATAACCAGAATTACTTCCATAGATATACACATCGTGGCTGGAGGGGGTCGTTGCGGAAATATATGAATTCTGGATCCGCGTGTCAGCCCCATAGGAATTTGCAACGGTGAGAGTCACGGTGTAGGATCCTCCTGATGAATAGAAATGTGTCGGATTTGCATTGGCAGACTTCATACCATCACCGAAGTCCCATGACCATGCCACAGGTTGCCCTGTTGAGAGGTCAGTAAAATGGACTTCCAACGGCGCAGGGCCGTTACGGGGAGACGCAACAAAATTTGCTACCGGTGCAATACCCGCCGAGATATACCCGGGAAGGCTCTTTTTATCAGACCCGAATTTATTTTCCACCACGAGACTTACAGTATAACTGCCGGGAGTGGAATATCTGTGAACCGGTGTCCTTTCTGTTGATAAACTCCCATCCCCAAAATTCCAGGTCCATTTCTGGGGGATCCCCATTGAGTTGTCGGTAAACTGCACATCGAGCGGGAGCTGCCCCGAGGTAGGAACAGCCACGAAATCTGCCCGTGGTGGCGAAGGAGTCACCTGTGGGACGACCATTGTGATAGGAATGAACCCTGGAGTTTCAGATATCCCGGTTGGTATCGTTACTACCGGTGTTACACCGGATCCCGCGGTCTGTGTGATGGATGGGAAAACCGTTGGTGCAGGAGTCAATGTGGGGGTAATCGGCGCAGGAGCGCCACCCTGCAATTGCTGGGAGACGACGACGGTCTCCTTCTGACCATTTCTGTAGATTACCTGAACTAAATTGGGGCTGGTGCTACCGGTATACTGGACTTTTATCGTCTTTCCGGCAGTCCATGGCCAATCCTGCGAGTGAAGCAGTGAAACGTCGCTGTCAGGGATATCTTCCCCGTTTATCCTGATCAGAAGGCGATCCTTTGGAAACTGGTCCCCCCCGTCATGGTAGAGATACACCACATTCCCTGATGCCTCAACCGTTGCATTCAAATGTGGGATTTTATCAGGGCTGGACGAGAAAAATATCATTACTCCCGCCGCAGCGACAATTAAAATGATTGATATCACGATGACAATGATCGAGGTCCTTGATAACGCCTCATCAGTATTCATAGTCCCTTACCTACCGGCACCCAACAGAAGGTATCATTTCCTGAAGCCCCGCCGGGATTTAAGTAGTGAATCTTCTAATTTGAGGAGATATGAAAGTATCTCAGAGCCCGGATCCCGGATGAACGACCATGTCAAGCCCGCGAACCGGTGACATTCCCTAAAAAATTATTGCGCCGGACCGGTTATACCGATGTTCTGTTCTCCAGTTGTCTGATCTGTGTGAGAGGGGATGCCTTTTCAAGAAATGACCTGATAAAATCGGTAAAGTCCTCATCCAGACAGTCGAGGCCGGATTTAACGGTCAGAGAACCAGAGAGTGCCGCTTTCACATGGCGCCCGAGACCGACATCCAGGAGGCTGGGAGAGATGAGAAGATCCCCGGCATTACAATAGCGCCGTGCCAGTTCAACAACATATATCCCGTTTTCGATATATGGACCCGAAAAAATTCTTCCTTCCTCCATCCCCCGGATATATTTCTCAGAGAACTGCCTCGCATTTTCACGTGCCCACAATGGCGGACCGAAATGACGAGTTACGGGTGGTAATGAACCGGTGACCAATTCGAACAGCAGTATACAACGGTCTGCGTGCATGCAATAGGCAGCACGGTTTACAACAAATTCATGCCGGGTGAGGAGTGCGGAAATCGCATCAAGGCTTTTACGGAGCTGGGGGACGACAATCTCCTCGATGTACGGTGGTGTCTGAAAGGTTATTGTATAGAGTGTTGTTTTCCGTTTTTCAATCAACATCGCTACGGATTCCCCGGAACCTGAAGCTGGCACAGGGAGGGAAAAAAATTCCACACCGGGCCGTTCGAGATAACCCCGGCACAACTCGATAAATTCGCACATGCGGGTGAGTGATACAGAGGCCGACACATTTCTCCGGGGATCCACAGGGTCTACCACGACCAGTGGTTCATGAAATGTCTTTGTCCGGTGGTCTGAACTATCAATCAGGACTCCGGGCCACCAGTCCTGGGCAGCTGAAATAAGCGGAATAAAACCCCCGTAATGGTCCACAAGGAGTTCACAAAGGTACCCTGAGAACCCTTCTGTCATCTGGTCTGAACCATAAATCCCCCCACTTTTCGCAAATTGTTTCAGGAGCAGTACATCATCGATAAGGTTGCGGATCCGGTCTTTTATGTATCGCGTGTGGAAGGGCGTCCGGTCCACCGCACTCTGGATCGCTGCCGCATCATGTACCGCGTAACAGGGGACTATGTCTACATCCAGACCATCGATAATCGCATTGATATACGGATGTTCTGCATATTTTTCCCGGCTGGTACCTCCCGCAGATTCCACAACTCTCCTGGCGAGGGCAAGTCCCTCTGCTTCCAGCGCTTCCCTTGGGAGATCCGGCGGAAACAGCATAAAAATATCAAGGTCACGGTCGCCCCGGATCCATGTATCACGCGCAACAGATCCAACGATCATCCCGGTCGCGCTGCCGCTCTGGTTAACGGAATTGATGAGCCTGCCGGCTATCGCATGAATATGAGTACGTTCATCCGCCTGTGGACGAATCCGATCGAGCACTGATAGTTCAAGTGCTGATCTTGTTACCACACAACCTCCATCATCGTATCATAGAATGGGCCATTTGGTGTGAGGGTGCTCCGTTTCAAAGTAAATCCTGAAATACGGCATTCTCCAAGTGTTTTTGAAATGTATGGGCGGACTGCCTGCATCAGGGAGGGGTCAGACTCTTTTATTCTGGCGATAGTCGCATGGGGTGTGAAACCACGCTGTTCCCGTGGGAATCCGGTAACAGCGAGTGCCGTTTCGACCTGTTCAAAGAGACTCCTGCATCCACCCCGGTCCTCTACTAACCCCCATACAACGCGGGGGTTTTTAGGGTTATTTGTGGAAATACCCGTAATTGTGATATCAAAGGGTTCACATCTGATATCTATGAGCGCTTCGCTCACCTGGTCAACCCGGGTTGCTTCGACTTCCCCCAGAAATTTTAGTGTTATATGAATAAGGGAAGGGTCAACAAGATTAAGTCGTGCCCTGCTCTGCCTGATCACATCCTGAACTTCCCGCATCTTCTCCCGTATATCCGGTGGCAAGTCAATTGCCACAAATATTCTGACGATGATGTCTTCCTCCTTTCACCTGCGATGGTAGTACCTTTGTGTCAGGTAATGGAAATAATTAATTTCGTCCTGGTATCCCGCCGCACACTGCAGGGAGACAGAAAAGCCGATCAAGGATTACGATTCACCAAAGGAGTATCCAGGGAACAAAAAAACGAACTGCGGCGCAAATCAGCTCCGATGCCTGCCGGGTCACATGCTGATGCAGGACAATTTTTAGACTATAGGAGATATAGAACACTTTTTTAAAATCAAGCACTATTGTACGTGAGATAAAGGGGGTGATATATTGGTAGATTCACCGCAACTGACCATTTATACACTTGAGCTGTGTCCCAACTGCGAACTGTTGAAAGAATATTTAACAGGCGCCGGCCTCGCATTCCAGGAGAGGGACATGTCCACGGCAGAGTCGATGACGGAACTCCGTGTTAATGGAATATTTGTCAGCGAGGCCCCAGTCCTCCAGAAGGGTGACCACTTCCTTACATCCATTGAACTATTTTTTGGGGGAAATGTCAGGGAAGAGAATGTCACGCAACTACTTCGAGGTACATAATGCCGAAGCGCGATACCCGCCAGAAGACCCTTGATGGCATATTCATCCCCCTGTTACCACCCGTCCGAACCTCGGACGGGCACATCATCGAATGGGATCGTGAGCGGATCGTCCGCCAGATAATCGAGGAGACCCGTCTTGTGGAGACATTTTATGGTTACACGAGCGCGGATGAGGAGCTGGCAAGGGAGATCGCGCTATCGGTGGAACGCAGGATTCTAACGATGGGACTACAATCCCTTTCGGGACCGTTGATCCGTGAAATTATGAATATCTCGCTCCTTGAACGGGGACTTGTACAGTACCGGAATGTCTGTACAAGGGTAGGTACCCCGGTATATGATGCACACCTGATCGATGTGGGGCGGGGATTTGAGGCCAAAGACAATGCCAACCTCCAGGAAAACGCGGAGACTTCACATAAGAAGAAGGCGGACAAGATCAGCAAGGAACAGTATCTCCTCCAGTTGCCGCCTGACCTTGCGGACCATCACCTGAGAGGAGATATTCATATCCATGACCTCGAGTATTTCGGGACACGCCCGTTCTGCCAGGACTGGGATCTCCGGTACTTCTTTTACTACGGGCTTATGCCCGACGGAAATGGTACGAAAGCATCCGTCGCCGGACCGGCAAAGCGCGCAGAAGTTGCGGTGCTCCACGCGGTCAAGGCACTCGGCAGCGCCCAGACGAATTTTGCAGGCGGACAGGGCTATTACAATTTCTTAACATTCCTTGCGCCTTACTTCGAAGGTATGCCCTATCGGGAGATCATGCAGATGATGCAGATGTTTGTCTACGAGATGACCCAGATGATGGTTGCGCGTGGGGGACAACTGGTATTTTCGTCTGTCCAGTTATGCCCGGGTGTACCCGCACTCTGGAAAGACAAGCCCTGTGTCTACAAGGGAAAGATTTGGGACGGAAAATCTGCTCCTAAACGCACCTACCACGAATTTGAACGCGAAGTGCGGCTCCTCTTCAAGGCACTGATGGAAGTGATGCTGGAAGGGGACTCCTGGGGAAAGCCCTTTTCTTTCCCAAAACCCGAGATCAGCATCGAGCCTGAATTCATGAAGGAGATGACTGAATATAATGAGGCTCACCCCGAACTCCCTACCTACAGTGACCTCTACCTTCTCACGTTTGAGCTCGCCTCGAAATTCGGAACACCCTATTATGATAACCAGATACCCGGGTACCGTGGCGCCGGAAAAGGTATATCGTGTTACCAGTGCTGTGCGTACCAGTTCTCCTGCGTGGCGGAAAATGACTCTGATTTTGATAAGAAGTTGTATTTCGAGGAGGGGCGTCATTTTTCGATGGGTTCCTGGCAGGTTGTTTCCTTAAACTGCCCCCGCGCTGCGTATAAGGCTCAGGGGGATGACGGGAGACTCTTTTCTGAACTCCGCCTAATGATGGATGTGGCCGTTGAAGTCTTCAATATCAAGCGGCGATGGCTTGAAATTATCCGGGCACATGGAAGGATGCCATTTGCCATGCAGAGGCCAAAAGACCCGGTAACGGGTGAACGGGGTGCTATTGCTGTTGATCTCGAGGGTCTTGTCTACACGATTGGCATTGTCGGCGTCAATGAGATGGTACAGGCCCATACCGGATCGCAACTGCATGAATCGAAAGAGGCATTCAAACTCGCAGTACGGGCAATGACCGAAATGGAATTTTATGCCAGGGAGCTCTCAATCAAACATTCGATGACCATCGCACTCGCAAGGACACCTGCCGAGACAACCGGGCAGCGTTTCGCTGTCTCTGACCTGCTCAACAAAGACTTCCGCGAAATGGCAAAACGCGTAGCCAAGGGTGACCTGGAGGGTTCACTGAACATGATTGGGACGACCCG
Organism: uncultured Methanomicrobiales archaeon; assembly: GCA_903819595.1. Classification (GTDB taxonomy): domain Archaea; phylum Halobacteriota; class Methanomicrobia; order Methanomicrobiales; family Methanospirillaceae; genus CAIKOD01. The sequence continues at coordinate 16,123 of CAIJED010000144.1, forward strand.
GGACCTCCCGGTCTATTATACAAATGGTACTCATGTGGCCCCCGGCGCGAGGATTACACTCACACAGCGGGCAGAAATTGAGCATGTTTTCTTCCCGATTGTTGACGGGGGAAATATCTTCCATATCTGGCTGGGTGAATCGAGACCTGACCCCCGGGGCCTGATGGACATGGCGATGAAACTGTGTCGAAGCACCCAGATCGGGTATTTCGCTTTCACAAGGGACCTTACCGTCTCACTCCGCCAATTCCATGAATATGATCGAAAAGAGCGGAAAATTACGGATTGGGCAACGACAGAAGCCCACGTAACGGTCTGAATTGTTCCTGAGGCAAAAGCCCGAAAATTTTCCCGTTTCCATGGCATTACGCCTGTTCAATCTCCTGAGTTCAGCCGGATTGGTTCAGCGGGTGTCCGTTGAAGCGGTTTTCTTTATCAGCACGACGTCCATTACTCCGTGCCTGACCATGTAAAAACTGTGGATAACATCAATCCGCACAGGGAGCGGGATCCTTGCATCGAGGTCATCGACACATATCCGTACCGAATCCGGATCAATATCTGCATACGGGGCATTTTTTATATCCGGGGGCAGTTGCGTGGTAATAAATATCTGTTTGTCGGATTCGATGATTTCATACCTGATCTCCCGGGGGTCTCCCTGCATATCCTGGAATGGTGGGGGGACCCCATGATTTCCCCCGGCAACGATCGTGCAACCGATAAACATCGCATGCTCCTCATCGGGCATGTCATTTATGATATCCTCTACCAGTTGTGCGAGTGATTTGAGAAACTCTTCATACGGATTTTCTTTATAAGGCATACACATCACTGATGCGGTACTGCGGACCTTCCTGTTCAACGATACCACGGGTCACCAGGCCCTGGACTGCCTGGAGAACCTCGGTCTCATCTTTCCCCATCAGCTCGGCAAGGTCCGGGAGTGTAAGAGGGTAATGAGAAAGCGCAATCACCAGATCGAGTTCCATCTCATTTCGAAGAATGTTTTGTCCTTTTTTTCCTATTTCCCGTGCCTGATCCTCGATGTCATGGTCGAGGTGCCCGACCATGGTAACGAGCTCGTCCCTGGACTGCACCATCTTCTGAAGAGTAAGGAGGGCCCGCCAGAACTCGGTCCTGGCGCCACTGCCCCTTGACATATCAGAAATTTCCTGCTTTTCGAGGCTGACGACAATGCTGATATCATGGGAAAGAAAATAGTATTTTCGTCGCTTTTCATCTGTCCTGAATGCGAGGATCTGTTCCCGTTCCATCATCTGAAGATGGTCAATGACGGCTTTAGGGGAGAGGGTAAGCCTCTCGGAGATCTCCGTGACAAAACATGGTTTCTCCCGGAGAAGCTCAATGATCCGCCTTCTGTTTCTGTTACCAAGGATATCAAGAAGGCGGGCATTTTCGATACTGTTCAGCATTGGTAACCTTTTGTAAGTCCTTCTAATATTTACAACAGCTTATCGTCCCTGCCTAGACATCTTATTGCTAAAATGACAAAAAAATGTGATGTTCTGTATCAGTCATTAACCCGGTAATTGGGTGCTTCATCGGTGATCAGGATATTGTGGGGGTGACTCTCGAAATGTCCGGCCGGGGTAATCCTGACCAGGCGGGCCTTTTCATGCATGTCCCGGATATTCGTCGATCCGGTGTAACCCATGGCCGATTTCAATCCACCCACAAGCTGGTAGATGACATCAGCAACATTGCCCACATAGGGGGTGACCCCTTCCACGCCTTCGGGGACAAATTTTGTCCTCCCGATATCCTTTGGCTGGAAGTACCGGTCACTGGAGACGCCCGAGCTCATCACGCCGAGAGAACCCATACCACGGTACTGCTTATACCGCCGTCCCTTAATGGTGATGACCTTTCCAGGGGCTTCATCGGTCCCGGCAAACATGCTCCCCATCATAACTGAATCTGCCCCTGCGGCAATCGCCTTCGCAACGTCTCCACTATACCTGACACCCCCGTCAGCAATCACCGGAACATCCGACAGCCTGGCAACATCTGCCACTTCTGCAATCGCAGTGACCTGCGGCACCCCTACCCCTGCGACAATCCGCGTCGTGCATATTGACCCGGGACCAATACCTACTTTCAGGCCGTTGACGTGGTCAACGAGCTCACGTGCTGCTTGTGCGGTAGCGATATTTCCGGCGACCACATCAGCCGTTGCACTGGCCTTAATATTTTTCACTGCGGCAACAACTTTCATGTTATGGCCATGGGCACAGTCGACGACCAATGCATCTGCACCGGCTTCATCGAGCAGCATCGCCCTGTTAAAATCAAATGGACCAACTGCGGCAGCGACACGAAGGTTACCTTTACGATCCCGTGTCGCTTTTGGGTACTGACGCTTTTCAAGGATATCCTGCATCGTAATAATCCCGATCAGGTTTCCCTTTTCATCAACAACCGGAAGCCGCTCAACCTTGTTTGTATACATGGTCTCAAGTGCCCGGTCCATGGTAATATCGACATCCGCAGTGATCGTATCCCGTGTCATGATCGCCTGTATCCGCTCGGTACCACGTTTTGATGCGATCGCCCGGACATCGCGCCTGCTTACAATACCGATAATTTTTCCGTCCTCGGTCACCGGCACTCCTCCGATCCGATGCTCATTCATGAGGCGTTCGACATCGGCAACCGTTGAATCGGGACCCACGGTAAGCACTTTCCGCTCAATCAGTTCTTCCGCCTGTTTCACGGCCCGGACTTCCAGGACCTCCTGTTCAGGCATCATATTCCGGTGAATGACCCCGATACCACCCTCATGTGCCAGCACAATTGCCATCGTCGACTCGGTCACCGAGTCCATGGCCGCACTGACAAGCGGGACATTAAGGGGGATATTCGTGGAGAAACGCGAGGATACGACCGTCTGATCAGGATCGGTATAAGACTCCGCCGGGACCAGGAGGACATCATCAAAGGTTAGAGCGAGCGTCGCTGCTGTTAGTTTTTCAACAAACATTCACTTCACCATCGCTATCAGTTTCTGGACCAGGTCTTCACGAATCGAAGCGTTCCGGTCGCCACCGCAGACCATACCCCGGACCCCGATGATATCAGGGTTGATCCGTTTTAACACGGGAACATCCTCCATTTTCAATGCGCCGGCAATTGCGGTGCCGATTCCCAGGTCATGATTTTTCCAGGTAAAGCGGGTCAGGGTAGCCTCATCCATAAAATCAAAGGTGCTCTTCCCATCCTTGATCCCGGTGTCGATCATCGCGAGATCAGCACCTGCTTCTGCAACGAGGGGCGCCATATCAAACGGGGAGATACTCCCAAGCCGCAGGTAATCTGAATATGCAGATATCACGACACGTTTTTGGGGAAACTCATCTTTCACCGCTTTCACCACGGACTCAATCAGGTCTGATGCCTTCTCTATCCCGTCAAACATCAACCCTATCTTGATATAGTCCGCTCCTGAACAGGCAGCTCCATAGGCAGCGAGGCTCGCACCACCAGGTTTATAATCAAAATCGCCAATCGCTGCACTCACCGGTTTGGTTGAGAGAGATTTGATCTCCCTGATCACCCAGGGAAAGTTCGCCCCGAGGGAGCCTTCAGAAGGCTTTTTTACGTCAATAATATCAGCGGCAAAAGACTTCCGGGCTTCCGGAATATCACGCGGGCTGACCAGTAATTGCATAGAGTTTAATGATCTTTTATCCTAATAGTGATTGCGTTGTGGCATGGAACTTGTTCTCGCAATGGATTTAAAGGGGGGACTCGTTGTCCATGGTGAGCGTGGTGACCGGTTAAACTATCGCCCGCTTACCTGGGGTGCCTCACCTGTGGCAGACCCTGAGGAGTTTATCCTCCATATCAGGCCCCGGTCAATTTATATTGCCGATCTCGACAGGATAATGGGGACAGGTTCACATGACGCCACAATCACCCGGTGCAACACGCGGGTCTCCCATTGCTATGCGGACAGGGGGTGCCGGGGCCCGGAAGACCTGCTCAGGCTGCGCCATTTTGAGAATGTGATCGGGACAGAAACCGCGGGTGACGATCTCGCGGGTTATAAATTCGGGTATCTTAGTCTCGACATAAAAGAAAGAAAGGTCATCCCGTCAGGCATTGATCCGGTAGAATATCTCACCTCTGTAAATGAATTATCCTTTGATGGCTGTATCGTGCTTGATATCAGCGGGGTCGGTACGGCAAGGGGATTGGACAAAGAACTGCTGGAACAGATGAGAGACGCCTATGCGGGGAAGCTCCTCTGGGGTGGAGGCGTTGCCTCGTCAGAAGACCTTGAAATGCTGAATGATAGTGGATTTGACGGTGCAATTATTGCGACAGCACTTCATACCAATACCATCCCCGTTGAAATGATCAGGAGAGGATTATTCTGTTAATCACGATTGAAGGAATCGATGGCAGCGGTAAGAGCAGCCTCGTTTCATCGCTCGTTGGATCTCTTTCCGATCTATCACCCGTGATGACCTGCGAACCTGGAAACACATGGGTGGGAGCATCGGTGCGGCGTGCAATCGCCGAGGAGATTGATCCGGTCGCAGAGGCACTCCTGTTTGTAGCTGACCATGCGGTGCACCTGGCTACCGTGGTACGACCGGCACTGGAAAAAAACCAGCTCGTCATATCAGACCGCTTCACAGACAGCAGGTATGCCTACCAGCAGGGGACGCTTCAGGGGTTGCTGCCTGACCCCCTTGTATGGTTAAGGCAGGTACATCACGGGTGGACGATTGCACCAGACCTGACGTTTCTGCTGGTCCTCCCTGTAGAAGTGGCGCTCATCCGTTGTTCAGGACGGGCAGAACGCGAACATTTCGAACATACTACCTTTCTTAGAGGAGTACAGGACAATTATCTGGCTCTTGCACGGGAAGACCCCGCACGGTTCATTCTTGTCGACGCGGAAAAAGGAGAAGAAGAAATTCAGCAGTTTGTGGCCGGTGCTATCAGGTCGGCCGCTGCACGGTCACGATCACATCGCCAACATTGACCACGTCCACCTTCTGCCCTCCGACCATGTAGGCAAATTTCGGCAAAAATGCGCCTGTCGGAACGGTAATTTCATCTCCACCCACCAATATCGTGGACGGCGGGCTGATCAGCTGGTCTTTTGGAAGCGCCCTGACTGCATCCATGAACCCCTTTGCCTGTTTCCTGAGTGCAGGTCCGATGACTCCAAGGTTGAACTGCACATCGCATACGACCTGTTCGAGGTGGGCCCGATCATTGCTCCAGTGGACCTCGGCATTGAGTGTCCGGGCCGCATCACCGGCATCATCGATACTGCTGGTTCCGGAATAGACCGTTACCTTTCCGAGAGGGGCATTCAGCGCAAGGCCTTGTTCGTGTTTGTAGCGTCTCAATTCAGAGACAACCGAAACGATGAGGTCACCTTCCCTGAGTGCCTCCGCATCTGCATAAGAAAATTTTGTCCATTCCTGTTTGTGGACGCTATTCGAAGACAGGTAGGAATAACACTCTTCAGCGAAGTAGGGGGTAAACGGAGCAAGCATCCGGCATAGCGAGTCAAAGGTAGTCCGGAGCGCGAGGCAGGCACTCTCGCGATCTGCTCCACCCATGTACAACCGGCCTTTCGCTAGCTCAATGTACTCGTCAGCCAGCACTTCCCATGCAAATTCCCTGATGGTTTTTAATGCACGATCAAACTGGAAATGGTCCATCGCATCCGTCACATCAGCGATCGTATCCGAAAGTTTTCCAAGGAGCCAGCGATCGATCAGGACTGCGACTTTTGCGTCGGGCCCGATCGGTTCCTTTTCGATCTGCAGGAGAGAGAAACGGGCAATATTCCACATTTTTGTCTGGAAACGCGATGCAGACACGACATCATTCCAGTTGAACATGATATCAGAACCAGTCGCAGCTCCCATCGCCCCCCATTGACGGAGCGCATCTGCACCGTACTTGTCGACTATTTCAAAGGGCTCGATGATGTTTCCGCGGCTCTTGCTCATCTTGAACCCGTCTTCACCGAGCACCATGCCATTGACGAGGATCTGTTCCCATGGCCGCTCCCCGGTGAGGGCGACCGATCGTAGAATCGTATAGAATGCCCAGGTTCTGATAATATCATGGCCCTGTGGCCTGATCTGGGCAGGGAACCAGGGTGGCGTACCGGACCCGTCCCATCCAGTTACATTGAGGACTGAAATCGACGAGTCCATCCAGGTATCGAGCACATCTTCTTCTCCTGAGAATTCTGTTGACCCGCATTTTTTGCAGGGATGGGCAGGCTTTATGCAGGTAGGGTCAACAGGAAGGTCTGATTCATCGGGAACTGCGATTTCCCCACACGAACGGCAGAACCAGACCGGTATAGGGGTGGCGAAAATCCGTTGACGTGAGATACACCAGTCCCACTCCATCTGGCCTACCCAGTTCTCCATCCGGAGTAACATGTGCCCGGGGTTCCAGTCAACTTCATGCGCTGCCTTCGAAATTTCATCCGGGTGGATCTTCACAAACCATTGTCGCTCGCTCATGATCTCGATCGGAGTTTTACACCGCCAGCAGGCTCCCACGCGCTGCTCGAGCGGCTCCTGCCGGTAGAGAATCTCACTGGTTTTCATATCAGAGAGGATCGCCTCCCTGCAGTCAGATGAGGTCATACCCTCGTACTTCCCGGCAATTGCAGTCATTCTGCCTTTCCTGTCGATTGCCTTCCGGAGTGCAAGTTTGTGTTGTTTCCACCAGTGGACATCCTGTTTATCCCCGAATGTACAGATCATCACCGCCCCGGAACCAAACGTGGGATCTACGGCTTCATCAACCACGACTGGTACTTCGTGACCAAACAGGGGGACATGAAGGGAGGTATGCCAGGTACTCTTATAACGCTCGTCCTCCGGATGCACCGCTACGGCGACACAGGCAGCCAGGAGTTCAGGCCGGGTGGTCGCTATCTCGATCCCATCGAAATCAAAGAAATTCAGGCGCGTCTCCCTGGCTTCGTATGAGACTTCAGCAAAGGCAATTGCTGTCTCGCATCTGGTACAAAAATTGACAGGATGTTCACTCTGGTAGATATATCCGGAGGAAAGCATCCTGAGAAACGAGAGCTGTGTCTTTTTGTAATAGGCCGGCATCATCGTGATGTATTCATTCGACCAGTCGACCGAGAAACCCATCCTACGCAGGGTTGTTCTCATTTTCGCGATATTTGCAAGCGTTAAATCCCGGCACATCGTACGGAATTCTTCCCTTGAGACGTCATTTTTTGTAATCCCGTGTGTTTCCTCAACTTTCACCTCGGTCGGGAGACCATGGCAATCCCACCCCTGGGGAAACATCACATTATAGCCGTTCATCCGTTTATAGCGAGCGATAAAATCGATATAACACCAGTTCAGTGCATTCCCGATGTGAAAATTACCGGTCGGGTACGGCGGCGGCGTATCAATAACAAACCGGGGTTTCTTTGAATCTTTATCAAAATAATTATCTTCATCACGCCACGTATTCTGCCACCGTAGCTCTACTTCGGCATAATTATACGTTTTCGGGAGTTCAGGTGCTGACATCTCCCAATTATCTGTCTTTTTATCACATATAGTAATCGAATAGAGAGAAAGAATATTCTAAAAACAACGTAATTTTCTCATGGTGCAGATTTTTTCGATTTGTTCCCGAGAAGAAAACTCTAATGCCATCCGGTAGAATAGTTGAACAATGATGAACAAGCTCGGCGAACGGCTCGCCGCAGTCATCGCCATCGGCTGCATTGTAGTGGCACCATTCGTTCAGTCCACACCCTGGCTCTGGTTTTTCGCAATTATTGTTACTCTTTTATCCCTAATCCTACTCCTGATACAGAAAACCAGGTTTTTTTCATTATCAATCATCGCCTTGGCGATCTTTTTCGCCATCGGGCTGATCCCTCCTTTCATATTTGCCTTAACCCTTGCCTTTGTCGTTATTGGTGAACTGGTATTCAGGTCTGTCAATGAAAATGTCAGGTCATATTTTGCGTATGCGGTGGTCGCTGCCGCAAGCGCCGTCCTGATCACCCTGTATTACCAGACCCTGAACCTCCTGCAACCGGCCCCCCTTACCGTGCTCCTGGGAACTATCGTTGCGGTTCTTTTAAAAGCGATCCTCGGCGATCGCGATGATGCACTTATGGTTGAGACCCTCGGTATTTCGATGACGATGCTCCTCTTCAACGACCTGAATTACCAGGTGAGCGTGACCCTGATCTCAGTGGCGGTACTCATCGCATTCAGTTTTGGCTATTTCGCCTATCGTTTTAAAACGGCAGACCTTTCGGGTCTGTTTTCAGCGGCATTGCTGGGGATTCTCCTGATCGTATTTGCAGACGTGCGCTGGTTCATCATCATGCTGGCATTTTTCATCGCAGGATCAGCCTGCACCCGTTACCGGTATACAGAAAAAGAAAAACTCGGTGTCGAGCAAAATCGCGGTGGTGCACGGGGTTACCGGAACGTATTTGCCAACGGAGGCGTTTCTGTTGCGGCTGCTGTCATGTTCGGGGTTACCCATCAACCGGCCTTTGCGGCCATGTTCGTCGGCAGTGTCGCCACCGCTGCAGCTGATACCGTCGCAAGTGAGATCGGGGTGACTGGTGGGACACCATACATGATAACCACCGGGAAAAAAGTTCCGGCCGGGACCAACGGCGGAGTAACATTGATCGGTGAGTTTTCGGCTTTAATCTGCGCGATTGGCATATCAGCCACTGCATTTTTCCTTGGAGTGATCGACCTTCCCACCTTCGGGATGTGTAGTATTGCAGGCCTTGTTGGGACCAATCTTGACAGCCTTGTCGGTGCCGTTATTGAAAATCGAGGATATATCGGGAATGCAGGTACCAATGTCATCGGTACTCTTGGTGGAGGGCTTTTTGCTCTCGCATTGTACTGGGTATTATTCGTATGAGCTGAATCGTTTGTAAAACAGGACAACCGGCCCGGTGAATATTTTTTATTTTTGCAACCAGCCAAAAAAAGAAGATATGAGTTTTTAGGCCTGGTTTAATATTTATACCAACGCCCTTTTTCGTCGTACTCCCCCTGGATAGTGGTGGCTGGAGTGGAAGTCCCTGAAAGGACCTTGAAAAAGCAGGCCTTATACGTATAGAGGATCGTAACCAGGATAAGGGTTCCGACGGCAAAGATGACAGACGTCATGAGGATCCCTTCAGTGCCGAGCAGAGCGGTGAAATAATCCGGTGTGACCGCCTGCATTTCAGTTGAATTCATCGTGGTAAGGGGAGAGAGCTTATCGAAGAACATCATGGTCCATACCAGTAAAATAGCGAAGAACCCCAAAAGCAGGATCGCGATATTGACCAGGAAAAATTTTATCACGAGCCCTGTATGATTCATGGTGAGTTCGATACTATGCCGTATTGATTCGAACACCTTCTGATTTTCAAAGACCGCGACGGCATCAAAGAAATACATCAGGAATATGAAAGGTACCGCTACACCCGCAAAGATGCCTGCATAGAGCCCTATGGCGGACCCCGGCGTACCGACTAATGAAAGTGGAAGTATTAGCAGGATTGCGGTGATCAGGGCTGCAAATAGTATGACAATTCCTGGCAGGAGCACCCTGAAATAATTGTGGGCACCGTTCGTAAAAAATCCACGGGCGGTCATATCATTGCTCTTTACCGCGGCCAGGAGACCCGCTACGAAGAAGGGCAGGAGAATAATTTCGAGAATCCATAATTTTCCTGCCAGGAAACTCCCTCCATAATAATACTCAATGTTTAAATCTGCTGCTGCTGCCGCTGCAATTACTATTCCAGGCAACCAGAGGACCGGATGCCGGATGATGAGACCGAATGCCTCCCTGAGTGATGCGATAACCATATGTTACCGGTTCCTTGGCATGGCGACAATCTCTCGTACCTGCAGATCCAGAAATGAGGCCGTATGGGAGGGCCTGATTACACAGACGGTATCGGATCCTGATCCCGTGCCCCCTACCGCAATGATCTCCTCTTCCACGCCAACTGCGCCCTGGTCAGCGGCGATCAGGGTACATTCAATCGCAACTTTCAGTCCGACTGCGATGTTTTTCCGCAGTGATTCTGCGATTGCATCGGTTCTTGAACCGCCGCCTACTTTTGCGGACCGTGAGAGGGCCCGCTCAAGACCTGAAAGTACATGGGTGCCGGTTACAATTCGTACACCGTCACCTGTAAGCCGATCTGCAATATCCTGTTGGAACTCCCAGATCCCCGGCTTGGTAAACCCGATTACATGAGTAACAACGATGAGCTGGAGGCCTGATCCCTTCAGTTCATCATAAAATTTCAATGCGGTTTCCCCCGAAGTACTGGCGACGACAACCTTCGAAAGCCCAAGTTCCTTTGCACGGGAGACCGCAATCCGGGCCGCATCACCGGTATTATGAGGTCCCGGAGAATCAAAATAACAGATGATTTTCTCAATGAATGCCATAATAACAAATTAATAAACTCTGATCACTTAAAGTGAATTGCAATGATCACACTCGCATTAGCTGGAAAACCAAACTGCGGTAAGTCCACGTTTTTTAAGGCAGCGACCCTCGCACATGCAGAGATCGCAAATTACCCCTTCACCACTATCAGCGCCAATTTCGGGGTCGGTTATGTAAGAACGAAATGTCCCTGCAAAGAGCTCGGGCTCGTTTGCAATGCGTGCCAGGACGGGGACCGTTTTGTGCCGGTCAATATTATTGATGTCGCGGGACTTGTCCCGGATGCACACAAAGGCAGGGGTCTTGGCAACCAGTTTCTTGATAACCTCAGGCAGGCCGATGCAATCATTCATATCGTCGACGCCAGCGGTGCGACTGACAGCGAAGGGAACCCGCTGGAGCCAGGAGCACACGACCCACTCGTGGACATTGCGTTCCTCAAGTTTGAAATGACAATGTGGGTGTATGGTATCCTGGATAAGCACTGGGCAAAACTTCACCGGCAGGCCCAGACAAAAGGCTTCCTCATTCATAAAGGGATAGCGGAGGTATTCACGGGTCTTGCCGTGAGCCCTGAACAGATCAGGGACGCCGAGGTGGCCGCAGGAATTGACCTGGTTCATACGGACGAACAGGGGCTGATCAGTTTCTGCCGCGAGATTGTGAAGATCAGTAAACCGATGATCGTGGTGGGAAATAAGGTCGATGCGGCACCAAAAGACCTGGTAGACCGGTTAAAAATTGAAAAAATGGCATTTTCAAGTGCTGCCGGGGAACTCGCCTTAAGGAATGCAGCAAATGCACAGGTAGTCCGCTATGTCCCCGGTGACCCCTCTTTTAGTATCGTGAATGAGGGTTCACTGAGTCCTGCCCAGAAGGGCGGGCTTGCGAAGATTTCTGCAACAATGAAAGAATTTGGCGGCACCGGGGTCCAGCAGGCCCTGAACCACGCGGTCTATTCACTTCTTGACAGAATTGTCGTCTACCCCGTTGAGGATGAACAGCACTATTGTGATGGGAAAGGGAGAGTGCTGCCTGATGCATTCCTGATGAAAAAAGGTTCCACCCCACGGGACCTCGCCTTCCAGGTCCATACAGATATTGGGAAAGGTTTTTTGTATGCAATTGATGCAAGGACAAAAATGCGTGTAAAGGACACCCATGAACTAAAAAACGGGGATATTATTCGTATTGTGAGTACCGCAAAGTGAATTCCCCTATTTTTCCTGCACAATCATTCGGACATTATTCCCTTGAAAGCGGGAGAACAGGCCGTGATTGGAGGAATAGATTTTTTACCAGGATATTTGGCGGGGAAGAAATCCCCGTCTACGATTAGTCTCACCGATGCAACCGCGATAATTGCTAAATTTTCCGGGAATACAGGGTCCGGAGGCAATCGTAATGGCCTGCTTAACATAATCTTATATAGTAGTAAAAGAGACACCTTTTTATCATGGGTGGTGAGGTTTATCAGGCGCAGATCCTTCGGAATTTTTTCGATACCATCACGGGTACGGATCGGAACCTGACAAGGATCTACATGTGCGTGATCAGCCTTGCAAAGATCCGCATGGAGCCCCCGGGGAAAATCTCTGCACTGGTTGAACAGGTCAGAAAAAGCAAGCAGCAGAGAGAGTTATCTGTGGATATCCTCGATTACATGTGCACCATTTGCTTTCTTTTATTTTGCTCAAGGGGCAAAAAGGTGTCATGATATAAGTATAAGTATGTGGTGGCAATTAATGCCTTTTTTTGGACTTTTTTTATTACTGAAAAAGGGAGATTTAACG
>CAIJED010000145.1 GCA_903819595.1 uncultured Methanomicrobiales archaeon
ATAACCAGATGTGTACATCACGTTTAGAGCCGGAAGTATAGAGCCACTTCTCAATTCTGTGTAACCCGTGCCGTTTTCCGGTCGTTCACCTGCTCAGGTACGAAAGATCGCCGGTAAACTGGATCATCCACGGTGGATCATTCTTTCAGAGGTCCCGGTAAAAACAAGGGTTTTCCCTTATAGACACGAAGAAATGTCCCATCATTCTGTCAGATATCATCTTTCCGACGTTTCCAGACATGGAGCACCCAGAGGAACGAGGCCAGGGTGGCTACGATGGTCGAAAGACCGAGCAGAGGTACATACCACCACTGTGCGGCCATTGTCCCTCCCATCACCCCGCTGCCGGCAATTGTCGCAATCGTATTCGGGACAAGGAATGCCGTTCCGAGCACAGTCAGGTAGGCGGTGACCAGTGCGAACCTGTTATTGAGGCTCTGCAACTGATTATTGTAGATACTCTGCATCACCTCCAGACCGGATGCGAGCACATTTGACATCTGCTCAGACAGTTCGATATGGCGGTCGATGTTGTTCGAAAGTATCCCGATCCTCCCAAGGAGGTGCTCATCGTCGGTGATAAGATCTGAATCACCATAGCGGAGCGATTCAGTCACGTCCTTCGTGGCCCAGAGCACATTTAAGTAATTAATCAGAATATGTTTCATGTTATAGATATCACGGGCGATCTGTTGCCGGCCGAGCTTCTCTTCGATCAATGCCTTGCTGATACTATCCCCGTGAGCTTCAATGCCACGGAGAAATTCAAAGTTACGGTCATTATTCTCATCAATAATCCGCTCGAGGACAAGCGTGATGCCATCAGGGGTGTTGTCCGCATTCAGTTTCTTTAGGAATGGCTGGGCATAACGGGAGAATTTGAGCAGCCGGTTGATGTCCTCGTTGTGCACGGTCACAATCGTATTCCCCCTGATGAGAATAATTATCGGCCGGACAAGGATGTCTGTTTCAGTCATCGCGACCGCAGGGAGCATAATTCCCAGCTCATCATCGTAGTCCTCGTACGAGGAATAGAACCCTGAAAAAAGTTTCTGGTAGTCAACCCTCAAAAACCCCATCGCGGGGCCGATACGTTCTATCTCCTGTTCGAGTTCTTTCGTGGTAAAATCGATCCATGCAACTGATGCCTCACCAACTGCCCCGAGATAATATTCTGGAGATTGATTGACAATTTTTTCTGTCAGTCCTCCACGTTTCAGCGTCACGCAAAAGCTGGAGCCATTCGGTATTGAACAATTCAAGGGTGTTTCTGGTATTGTTATGACAGTTTCAGGGGTTTCCATGGGTCTCTTCACCTCCTCGCCGGAAGAATAATTTCTCTGTAAAATTTGCCCGTCCAGCCATATATACCACAGGCATCAGTACGCAGGCCTGGATACCGGATATTTTGGCCGCCTAAAAAAGGTGCCGCTTCCGGATTCGTTAATCAACCCATCAGTTACGAAGTATGCATAAAAAAAAGAAAATTAAGATGAACCAATCAACTCTTTACCACGGGTGGCATGAGTGATGCAGGTACATTTCCCACTCCTAATGGTGGAACAATCGGTGGCAGGCCGTTTCCAGTCAGGATTGACTGGCCATCACTACCGAGGAGCAACTTGATCCACTCAATACCGGCGGATGGGTTGACTGCAACAGTTGGAACCGTAATACCGTATTCAATCGGTATTCCCGCTTCAATGGTTGTACCGGTGCCGAGGGTTCGTTTTATCTTCACGGTACTATACTTATCTGCCATTGCAGGGTCAGAGAGATCCATCTCCGCTGGCAACGCAATATATGATACTTTATTCTCCACGGCCGTGTTCATGTAGCCGAGGTAGTAATCTGCGTTACCTGCTTTCAGCATGTCAATCGGCTTCGGACCTGTGACAGCTATGATCAGACCTTTGCCGTCAGGGGCTGGGTTTGTTACATCGATTACAAATGCGCCGTCAGCCGCCGAAGATGTGATCTTGCTGTGTGATCCGATGATCGTGCTAAAGATATTGTTAAGACCGTAATACCTCTCCGAAAGTTTAACCGTCTGGTATGCACGGTATCCACCGGGGTCAGTGTTCGGGTCACTGGTCACAAGACGGACACCGTCGCGTTCAAGGATCTTGTACCAGTTGTCCTGAGTAGTCTCGTTCGCATATGCACTCTTGTTCGTGTACATCAGAACCATGGAGTTCTTTGCAAACTTGACATAGTAATCCGCAGATTTCGGGAACATCTGTTTTCCAATCAACACTCCATCGGCACTTGCAAGGATATCTGCTTTCTCACCATTCTTTGTGATCTTGTCTATCATGGCGCTGCTCGCACCAGAATAAATCTGAACATCGGTATCCGGGTGAGCTTTCGCATAGACCACTGCAAGCTTGGTGAAAGAATTCGTGAGGCTTCCTGCATTGAAGACTATCAGTGGTTTTGTCGCAACTGCTGGTGTGGTGTAATCCACTGCGATACCAGTAGGTATGCCTTTTGGCACTCCGGCGGACATCGGGGTAAAGAGGCTCTTGTTGTACTTGTCCTTTCCATATGCTGCAATTGCTGCCTGGGTATTAGGTGCGATCAGGAAATTGACAAAGTCATTGGCAGCCTTGATCTTTTCAACAGGCTGTTTTGCATTGTATACTGACATGACACTGTAGACATTCAGTAGTGAATCTCCTGTTGAGACGATTGGATCAAGCTTGAGTTTTCCCTTGTAAGCGAGGTAGGTCCCTTCGTCCGTAAGGGTGTAGGCCCCCTTCTCACTTGCCATCTGGAGAGTCTCTCCCATGCCCTTTCCAGCCTCTACATACCATTTTCCTGAATTCTGGATGTCCTTTGCATAGTTGTATTTTGCGTTGGCCCATATCCTCTTCTCAGCAGATTGAGTCCCGGAACCGTCACCTCTTGAGATGAATGCAACACCCGCTGTACCCTTCTTGCCTTCGGTCAGGATCTTCTTGAACGCATCTTCAGGGGTCATGCCCTTGATACCTGCGGGATCACTTGCAGGTCCGACAATAACGAAATAATTATCGGCAAAACTCCGGCGGTTCAACCCGGTACCGTTCTCCATGAACTGCATTTCGCTGGCCGGGTCATGCACGAGAAGGATGTCGGCATCGCCACGTTTTGCGAGTTCAATGGCTTTTCCGGTACCCTGCGAGGTGATCTTCAGCTTCGTGTTAGTCTGGTTTTCAAACATCGGCTGGAGATAGTCAAGGAGCCCGGTATCATAGAGGCTCGTCGTTGTGGCGACCAACAGGGTCTGTGGTGGACCGGTCGGCGTTGCGGTCGTCGGGACCACGGTTACAACCGGTGTGCTGACTGGCTGGGCGGTTGTTACGGTGACCGTTGGTGTTGCCGTCTGGGGTGTAGTCCCAGTACAACCAGCAAAGCCTGCCCCCGCTACGAGCAGCACCATCAGTGCAACGATAAATACATAGTGTGAATTTTTAGTCATAGTACGATCGCTAAAATTATAGGATAACCTGATATGAATGTTTTCATTTAACATTTTTAATATGTAAGCCGGATGTATATCAATTGAAGTATCAGTTGGTAGAGACGAAAGGTTTGTTTAAAACGGCAATTGACCATTCAGGTACCGGTACCTATGGAACGACACAACGAACACGTAACAGACGATTGCCAGTACGATGGTCCCTGCAAGGAGGATGTTACCAAACCCATCGACTTTACAGTGTCCGGAGGAGATTGACATCAGCGCGTGGTCCATCGATCGCATACCTGGGAATATCTCTGTTTCCAAGGTATTCCGGGAGAGAGGTTCACATCACCCCCCCTTGGGGTTGTCCGGCAGTGTGATGATTAACCACCAGTCTCCCAATTGACGCACAAAATTCAGATAGCCTTCGAATAATCCGTGCACAAGGTCTGCATCTGTTCACCATCGCGGATGGACCCCGGGCTGATGGAAATCCGGTGAATGAAGGATATTCTCACCGAAGGAAAAGATGTATTTTCTGATTGGTCTGTCAACCAGCTCCAACCGTGTTGTCATTTCCCAGAAAGGTTAACCATTTCGGGTGCATTGCCTGCTGCCCGGTAGTTCACCAGGTAATTGTAATACCGTGATCATACCAATATCAGGGTGTCTTTGAAATGTTCATGCGCATTCATGGGGTGGATGTCCCTTCATCAAGCGATAAATGGCGGGACGTGTTAAATCCGGCGACAGGTGAGGTAATCGACACCATCCCGGAAGGAACCGCAGACGATGTAAAGGCGGCAGTGGACTCTGCGGAATCGGTATTTTTAGAATGGTCAGAAAAAACCATGCGGGAACGTGGTCTCATTCTTTTCCGCGCTGCCACGATCGTCAGGGAAGAACACAAGCGCCTTGCGCGGCTCCTCACGATGGAACAGGGCAAACCACTCCGTGAGGCAACGGATGAGGTCCGTGGTTTTTGTAATATTCTTGAATTCTATGCTGGACTCTCTTCGCAGCCTGCGGGAGATGCTGTCCGACTGGGCGGCCAGGGCGACTGCATGGTAGTAAACGAGCCCCTGGGGGTGTGCGGGGCCATCATTCCCTGGAACATGCCGGTCATTATTATGGGCTGGAAGACCGCCCCGGCATTACTCGCCGGAAATACCATGGTGATGAAACCTTCATCTACCGCACCCTTAACGGTCCTCTCTATCTCCAAAATCCTCGGGGATGCGGGAATTCCACCAGGCGTTCTGAATATTGTCACGGGAAGTGGTAGTACTGCAGGGGAGGCGATCGTCACTCATCCATCCGTCCAAAAAGTATCGTTCACCGGCAGTTGTGCAACCGGGTGCCGTATCAGGGAACTTGCCGGGTCCCACAACAAGGACCTGGTCCTGGAACTTGGCGGGTCAGACCCGATGATTGTTATGAATGATGCGGATATGGACAACGCTGTTGAAGGGGCAGTACGGGGGCGGTTCTACAATGCGGGACAGACCTGCACCGCTGTTAAACGCCTGTTTGTCCACCAGGATATCGCCGAGTCTTTTATCCGCAGGTTAACGTCGCGAGTAGAAGCACTCCATGTAAAAAACGGACTCGATTCGTTGGCAGAAATGGGACCCCTGAATAATCGCCAGCAATATGATACCTTGTCAGAGATCATGAAATCCGTGAAGGAGAACAGGGAAGGAACCATTCTCACAGGGGGAAGCCCAATGCAAGGGGAAAGCTATGATAACGGGTATTTTTTTCATCCAACCCTGGTGAAGGATGTTGCAGATGACTCTCCACTGGTAACAGGGGAGATATTTGGCCCTGTCCTCCCGATCATAGTGGTCCCTGATCTCGGTACTGCGATTTCGAAGGCCAACCAAAGCCCTTACGGACTTGGAGCCTCAGTATGGACCCGTGACCTGGCCACCGTGAAGCGTGTCTTCCGGGAGGTACATGCGGGGATCATCTGGGTAAACCGCCATGTTACGGTACCACCTGAAATACCGTTTGGAGGGACGAAGGAAAGTGGTGTCGGCCGGGAAAATGGTTACCAGGCATTGCAGGGATATACCCGGTCCAAAACCCTGTTCCTCGGATGGTGATGTCCCTGGTCCGGTCATGGGTATGCCAGCCGGTTGCCAAACCTGGGTCCCCTGTTTCGGACCAAAAGCTTCAATAATTCATGCAAATGTGAAAAAGCCGGAATGAAAATCCGGTAGTGGTGCAGGACCGCAGGGACAGGAAGCGGGTATGCCTGTTGGGACCGCACGAAAAACCCCGGAGAACAGGTGGGCCAAAAAAGATGAGGTTATCCAGGAAGCCCTTGTAATGCCTTTTTTATCTCCACATTACTTGGATCCAGGAGGATCGCTTGTTGGTACTGCTCTCTCGCCTGTGAAATGTCCCCCTGTTTCGCAAGTGCCTTTCCATATTTGTAATGGAGTGTCGCATTGTTCCCGTCAAGTTCTGATGCTCTCCAGTAGTTATTTTCCGCAGGGAAGTAGTTGCCCCGGCTGAAGTACAGGTCACCCTGGTGTTCCCATGCCGGGACGTAATTATAATCGATTTCGATTGCATTGCTGTATGCGGTCAGCGCCTCGCTATACATGCCTTCCCGGGCAAGCGTATCACCTTTTTCCGTCCAGATAATTGCCTTTGGATGCGGGAGCCCGACCAGAACGGTAGCCTGCGGCAACAACAGGAGAATGCATATGAGACCAACGACAACGGCAAGCCTGAGGTCCGGCTGCGCCTTCACCGTGGGTTCCGGCCTTGATAACCGCAACAGGATAAATCGTTTTACCCGGACTGCAACGGCAAGCACCGCATAGGTAATGCCAAACACAACCAGGCAGGTTACTAAGGCGACCAGGAGATTTCCGGGAGTATCGGTGATAAATCCCCTGATAATAAATGGGACGATTAACAGGGCCGCCGCAATGATCTTTTCCCGCAATACTCCTGTTCCGAATATATCCAGGGTGTAAAAGAACAGCCCGGCCATCAACACGACGAGGCCCAGTTGCCCGATTATTCCGTTCCTGAGATAGGTATTTATCAGGACTCCCGCGATGAACAGCAGTACTCCTATACCGATGACACAACCCCACCGTTTTTCATACGGATTCAGCTCTGACAGCCTGAATTGGATGGCTTGCCCCGGGTTATTCCCGGATGGCGTTTCCGGCCCCAGGAACCGATAAATTTTCCACAGGATGAGGCACAGGATGATGAATAACGGGACCCCGATGACCGGGACCATGAAGAGGACAATAATTGGTCCGAGGATTGCCATCAGCCAGGCGAGGGGCATTTCAGCCATGGCAGCCGGGTTCAGGAGGATGATATATATCGATACCAATGCGGCAAATACCAGGTAGAACGAGAGGGTGAAGAGCCTGAGGTTCCGGTACATGTTTCTATCGAATGCCTTCCGGGTACCATACACAAAGCCAATCACGGTTGCACAATTCCATAACCCGTGCAGGAGAAGTTTTTTCTTCGGTTCCGGGTTTTCCCTGAGCCACAGCATCCCCGCAAGCAGGCTCGCGGCCATGGAGGACAGGATATAGAACAATACACAAAAAACGATAAAAAACCGGATAAACACTTCTTTTAAGACCAATCCGGCAGGTTGCTCATCATCAATCCAGAGGTCTTCGGAAAAATCAGATGAAGGCGTGTTGATCTTGATCTTCGTATAGTCAAAATCCTGGAAAGACTTTTTCCCGTTGAAAAATGAATCGAGACCTTCCCCTGTTGTATAAAGGTCCTGGGTATAATAGCTGACCGTGGTACCATCCCGGATATCATCGTAGATGACCGGCGATACGTGACCGACGACATATAATAACACCGGGATCTGCATATCCCCATACACCCGGGTTGGTTTCAGGGGGTAATACATCCTGCCGGCAGGAAACCTCACCGAGGACCCGATCAGGTTCTGGTCCGGGTACCCGTAATTTCTCCCGCTACTTCCTTTCGCAAGGTTATATGCCGAGATATTACTGATATAGACCACGACAAAAGAATAGTCCTGTCCGATATACCCGTCGAGCGAAGACTGTGCCGGTCCTGAAATGGTCACCCCTTTTTTTGAGATATAACTGCTGATGGCAGCCGGGTCAGTGGCCGTGATCAGTTCGCTGGTCACCCCCATCTTTTCAATATGTTGGTAAACAATGACTCCTGTGCCACCGGTTCCCATGCTATCGGAAAGGGAATGTTGTGAAATACCTCCCGCCATACCAAAGACATAGGCAAAGGGGATGCCGGTTAATACACTGAACGGGAAAGTTGCGTAGCCGATCATGGTCAAGGATGACAGGGCGACGGTTTCTGTGTAGGTCGTATCAATGTCATCTCCCTGAAAATTCGGATAACCTTTGACGACATCGATTGCAACGCTGCCAGGTGGGGCAGGGACGGGAAAGATCCAGACGCCCCGGGTCCCGTTCAGGTCGGTCCCCGGATTTATTGAAATCAACAGGTTTTCAATCCCATTCTCAAAATATATCCAGGCGGCCTGCTGCTGCTCGGACTGCAGCGTCCATAAATCCCTGTCCTGCACAAGTATCATCCCATCAGCAGTTGCAAACGGAAATAAAAACAGGATAATAAGAAGAATAGCCGCCACTTTCTTCATGACCGGAGGTTGGGACGGGACAGGGATATAGCTATCCTTTCTGGTGAAGTGGTTCTGGATATGGTATGGTTAATGGGATTTTGTTTGATCGGTGAATGCTGGTTTGGGCAGAGCGGGTTTTAATCGAGTATTGGTAAAAAGGCATCGTAATTGTCAGATGATTTACATTGAGGAGATACTGTAGTCCCCCGTTCCAATTTCCAGGCCTGGAATTTCCGGGTTAAAAAAAATGGCCCGTCGGGACCCACCGGTTAATAGGCAGCCACTGGTTCCCCTTCAGTGCTGTAACCGGTATCATGCTCCTTCACAAAGAGCATCAGCACGATCCCAA